>CAIYFE010000174.1 GCA_903925445.1 uncultured Burkholderiales bacterium
CGCACATTGCGTGATTGCCAACTGCCGCATCCAAGCAGGCGCGGTGATTCACCCCTTCACCCACATCGATGGCGAAAAACTCGGCGTGACCGTCGGTGAAGACGCGCTCATTGGCCCCTTTGCCCGTCTGCGCCCAGGCGCACAGCTGGGCGATCAAGTGCACATTGGCAACTTCGTCGAAGTCAAAAACTCCAGCATGGCCAAAGGTGCCAAGGCCAACCACTTGGCTTATTTGGGTGACGCAACCGTGGGCGAACGCGTCAACTACGGGGCGGGCAGTATCACCGCCAATTACGACGGCGCCAACAAGCACCGCACGGTCATCGAAGCCGATGTTCACATTGGCAGCAACTGCGTGTTGGTGGCGCCCGTCACGATTGGGGCAGGCGGCACCGTGGGTGGTGGCTCCACCATCACCAAAAACACCGAAGCCGGCGCCTTGAGCGTGGCCCGTGGCAAGCAAATCAGCATTGCCAATTACAAGCGGCCTGAGAAAAAGAAATAAATCGCTTGGCCTTGCGTGACGCCGTCACCGCACAGGCCAAGTCGTGGTGAATTTGCTGCGCTTGATGCTGAAAAATGCTTTCACATTGCGCACGTTGGCCGCTTGGGTGAACAGGCGTTGACTCAAAGCCAAATAGCTGGGCATGTCAGCCGCTTGCACCACCAACACAAAATCGGGACCGGGTGAAACGCGCCAACATTGCTGCACCGCATCTTCGAGCGCAAGCCGTTGTTCAAACGCCAGCAAATGTTCGTCGCCTTGTTGATCCAAGGTGATTTCTACCAAAGCGCTCAACGCATGACCCAAGGCTTGTCCCAACTTGTCGGCGTTGAGAATGGCCACTTGCCGCTCGATCCAGCCATCGGATTGCAATTTTTTGACGCGACGCAAACAAGTTGGCGGCGAAATGTTCAATTTCTCCGCCAAGGCCACATTGCTCAAGCTGGCATCGTGTTGGAGCAAATCCAACAAACGTCGATCGATTTCGTCTAATGATTCCAAATTATCACCGTTTATGAAATTTAATTTCAGACTCACCCAATTATGAAATTTTCAATCAATTAGTCAACAAATTTTTTAAATAATTTCTTATCAGTGCGCCTAATATGGCGTTTTTGGCCAATTCAGGAGAGCCTTCATGTGCGGCATCGTCGGCGCTGTGTCATCGCGCAACATTGTTCCTATCCTTGTTCAAGGTCTGCAACGTTTGGAATATCGAGGCTACGACTCTTGCGGTGTCGCGGTTCATGCGGCAAGTTTGGGCAATTTGCAAGGCGGTTTACAGCGTGCACGCAGCACCTCGCGCGTGTCTGAGTTGATGGCGCAAATTGAACAAGATCATTTGCAAGGCGGCACCGGCATTGCGCACACGCGCTGGGCCACGCACGGTGCGCCAGCGGTTCACAACGCGCACCCCCATTTCAGCCACGGCACTTCGGGCGACACCCTCAAGCCCGGACGGGTGGCGTTGGTACACAACGGCATCATCGAAAACCACGACGAATTGCGTGCTGAGTTGCAAGCCAAAGGCTATGTCTTCAGCAGCCAAACCGACACCGAAGTCATTGCGCATTTGGTCGACAGTTTGTACAACGGCGATTTGTTTGAAGCCGTGCAAGCCGCACTCACCCGTTTGCATGGGGCTTATGCGATTGCAGTGTTTCACAAAGACGAGCCGCAACGCGTGGTGGGTGCGCGCGCAGGTTCGCCTTTGATTTTGGGTGTGGGCGAAGGCGAAACATTTTTAGCCAGCGACGCCATGGCCTTGGCTGGCGTGACCGATCAAATCGTCTACCTAGAAGACGGCGACCGCGTGGACATTCAACTGGGCAAATATTGGGTCTTTGACAGAACCAACAAACCCGTTCAACGCGAAGTCAAAACCGTGCATGCGCACAGCGGCGCGGCCGAGTTGGGGCAATACCGCCACTACATGCAAAAAGAAATTTTCGAGCAACCCCGCGCCATTGCCGACACGCTCGAAGGCATCGAAGGCATCGTGCCCGAACTCTTCGACGGCGCACAAGCCAGCGCACACCGCGTGTTCAAGACCGTTGACAACGTGCTCATTCTGGCTTGCGGCACCAGCTATTACAGCGGCTGCGTGGCCAAATACTGGTTGGAAGCGATTGCCAAAATTCCTTGTCAAGTCGAAATCGCCAGCGAATACCGTTACCGCGAATCGGTGGCCAATCCCAACACCTTGGTGGTCACCATCAGCCAATCGGGCGAAACCGCGGACACCTTAGCCGCCTTGCGCCATGCACAAAGTTTGGGGCTCGAGCACACGTTGACGATTTGCAACGTCGCCACATCGGCCATGGTGCGCGAATGCAAACTGGCCTATGTGACCCGTGCCGGCGCAGAAATTGGCGTGGCATCGACCAAGGCCTTCACCACGCAATTGGCCGCGTTGTTCTTGCTGACTTTGGCCTTGGCGCAAGCCAAGGGACATTTGAGCGACGCCGACGAAGCCCGCTACATCAAAGACATGCGCCATTTACCCGCTGCGCTGCAAGCGGTGTTGGCGCAAGAACCGCAAATCATGGCGTGGGCTCAAGAATTTGCGAGCAAAGAAAACGCCCTTTTCTTGGGACGTGGCACGCATTACCCGATTGCGTTGGAAGGCGCGCTCAAGCTCAAAGAAATCACCTACATCCACGCCGAAGCTTATGCAGCGGGTGAACTCAAACACGGCCCCTTGGCCTTGGTGACCAGCGCCATGCCGGTGGTCACCGTCGCACCCAACGATGCCTTGCTGGAAAAGCTCAAAAGCAATATGCAAGAAGTGCGCGCGCGCGGTGGCGTCTTGTACGTGCTGGCCGATGGCGACACGCACATTGAAAGCAGCGAAGGCGTGAACGTGATCCGCATGCCTGAACATTACGGCGTGCTCTCTCCCATCTTGCACGTTGTGCCTTTGCAGTTGCTGGCCTATCACACCGCTTGCGCGCGTGGCACCGATGTGGACAAGCCTCGTAATTTGGCCAAATCGGTGACGGTGGAGTAAGCCCGGTTTTCAGCGCTGCGGCATGTCTTTCACGCTGTAGCCCAAGCTGACCGTGGCATCTTCGGGAATTGGCGGCATGGTTTGATTCCAGGCTTCCCACGCGTGTTGCATGTCGTTCAGGCGTTGCGGGTACAAAACCGCCTGATTGGCGCGTTCACGCTCGTCTTGGTGAATGTTGAACAAGTAATCGTGGCCATCGACACGCAAATACTTCCAGTCGCCCGAGCGCATGGCGCGTTGCCCACGATGGTTCATGCGCCAAAAAAGCGGGCGATCGAACTGGTGTTCCGCATCGAGTAACACGGGCTTGAGAGACACACCATCCAGCGGATGATCGCTGGCGGCTTGAACGCCAGCCACATCCAACAGGGTCGCCGTCCAATCCATGGTCATGCAGTGCTGAGCCGAGACACCGCCCGGCGCAACGGCTTTGGGCCAATGTGCAATCCAAGGCACGCGGATGCCGCCTTCGGTCAGGTCCATCTTTCCACCCACCAGCGGCCAGTTGTCGCTGAACCGCTCGCCGCCGTTGTCGCTGGTGAACACAATCAAGGTGTTGTCGAGTTGGTGCGTGTCTTTCAAGGCCTGAACCAACCAACCAATGCCCTCGTCCATGTGATGAATCATGCGGTGGTAGGTGTGAATATTGCCGCCTTGCAAATGAAAAAGATTGCTCTTGATTTCCTCTGAAAGCGCGTGGTCTTCGCGGGTTTCCCAAGGCCAGTGCGGTGCCGTGTAATGCAGGCTGAGAAAAAACGGTTGGCCGTGCGCCGCCTGCGTCGATTGGCGATGAACAAAGTCCACCGCGCGCTTGGACAAAAGATCGGTCAAGTAGCCGGGCGATTGCACCTCTGCTTCGCCAGCGTACAAATCGTGTGTGCCGTTGTTGCTGCAATGGCTGAAATAGTCAACACCGCCGGACATTGGGCCAAAAAACTCGTCGTAGCCCGAGCGCAGTGGGCTGAAATGCGGGGGATAACCCAAATGCCATTTGCCGATCAAGGCGGTTTGGTAGCCCACTTGCTTGAGCAGCGATGGCAAGGTGGGATGCTCAGGCGGCAAGCCCAAGGTTGAACTGCCTTTGCTTTTGCTGTTGATGGGCTCTTCCGCCGCACCGCGCAAGCGGTATTGATAGCGCCCCGTCATCAACGCAAAGCGCGTGGGTGAACACACGGGCGAGTTGCTGTAGCCTTGCGTGAGGCGAAGTCCATTGCTTGCCAAGGCGTCAATGTTGGGCGAGACCTGACCAAAGGCAGCATCGCGGCCGCCGTAGCAGCCCAAGTCGGCATAACCGAGGTCATCGGCAACGATAAAAATCAGATTAGGGCGTGTGGTCATAAGTTTCATTGCGGTTTAAAGCCAGACTCTTTGATGGGCGGTCCCCATTTGTCGAAATCGGATTTGACAATTTCAGCCAACTTCTCAGCGCCGTAGCCCGTGGGCTCGAGCTCCATGTCGATGAGCTTTCTTTGAATCGATGGATCGTGGATGGCATCGACCGCTGCTTTGGACAGCGCTTGAATCACCGCAGGCGGCGTTCCGGCTGGCGCAAACAAGGCGTACCAAGGTGAAGCGACCAAATCAAACCCTTGCTCTTTGAAGGTGGGCACATCAGGAAATCGAATGCTGCGTTTCTCGCCCGCCACCGCAATGAGTTTGGCTTTTTTGCCATCGACCAACGATTGGATGTCGGCCGCAACGGTTGACAGCGCAGGAATTTCGCCCGCTGCCAACGCCTGCATGGCTGGCGCCGTGCCGCGGTAAGACACGTGCTCCAAATGAATGCCCGCGCTTTTGGCAAACATCAGCCCCATGAAATGAGGCAAAGAGCCTGGGGCGGCAGAGCCAAAAAATCCGTTTTGATCGGGATTGGATTTGACCCACGCCACATATTCCTTCAAATTGTTGGCGGGCACTTTGTTGGACAAACCCAGCCCAATTTGAAAGTTGCTCAGATGCGCGACTGGAACAAAATCTTTGAACGGATCGTATTTGAGCTGCCCTGCGTAGCTGTGCGGAAAGATGGACATGGTGGCCACAGGTGTCATGAGCAAAGTATTGCCGTCGCCTGGTGCGGCCTTGACGGCCAGGTTGGCCATTTGCCCCCCAGCACCTGCTTTGTTTTCAACAATGATGGGCTGGTTCAACCGCTTGGACATTGCATCTGCCACGATGCGCGTCAAGATGTCCGAAGTCGCCCCAGGCGGGTAGCCCACAATGATTTTGAGCGGGGCGTTTTGCGCGCCAGCGGCCAAACTCAAAATGGCCGTCACGAACGCCATAATGGCTTTGCCCCAAAAGCGGTGGTTCATTGGTGTCTCCTGTGTGCGATGGCACGGTGTTGAGAATACGATGCCCCAGCTGAATTGATCTAATCAACTCAAATGATCGAAAACCCTAAACCCGGCGCGATGCGACAACCTCAGCGGCTCGAAGAATTGCTGAGTTTTCGTTTGCACAATTTGAACGCCGTGGGCGGCGCGTCCGTCATTCGCTTGCTAGAAGGACGCTATGGCATCACGCGGCGCGAGTGGCGACTGCTGGCGCATCTGTGGCAAGCGGGCGAGCGTTCGCCCTCAGATCTGGCCGTGGAAATCCGACTCGACCGAGCCAGAACCTCCAAAGCGATTGGCCTGCTGTTGACCAAAGGGCTGATCGAGCGACGACTGCTGCCGCACGACCCCCGCCGCGCCATGGTGGGTTTGACGTCCCAAGGCGTCACCTTGGTGCAAGAAGTTTTTCCACAAGTGGCTGAGATTCACGAAAACTGGGTATCGGTGCTCAATGACCAAGATCTGGCGCTTTTGCAAAAAATGCTCGATGTTTTGACGCAACAAGCTCACCACATCAACACCAACTTCGCCACCGACGTCAAAGCGGACAGGAAGCACGGCAAGCGCTCACCACCCACCAATTGATGGTGTTTTTTTGCAAAATTGACACGCCAAAACGGTTGATGCTTGAACCGGCTGCGGCTTGCTGAAACGACGGCAAGTTGCGCCGTCGCTTGGCGCAATTCACATCAAGCCAATTCGCGCATGGCACTGATCAAATCGGCTTTGCCTTCAAACCCAATGCCGGGCAAAACGGGTAAATCGACGTAGCCGTTGGAGACTTTCACGCCATCTGGAAATCCGCCGTAGGGTTGGAACAAATCGGGGTAGCTTTCGTTGCCGCCCAACCCCAACCCTGCCGCGATGGCCAAAGACATTTGATGCCCACCGTGCGGAATGCAGCGTTTGGGTGACCAGCCATAGGTTTTGAGCATTGCCAAAGTGCGCAAATACTCCACCAAGCCATAGCTCAACGCACAATCAAATTGCAACCAATCGCGATCAGGACGCATGCCGCCGTGACGAATCAAGTTGCGCGCGTCTTGCATGGAAAAAAGATTTTCGCCCGTGGCCATCGACCCTTGGTAGACCTCGCCCAAGGCCGCTTGTAATTCGAAGTCCAGCGGATCGCCTGCCTCCTCGTACCAGAACAAGGGATACTGCGACATGGCTTTGCCGTAGGCCACTGCGGTGGGCAAATCAAAGCGACCATTGGCATCGACGGCCAATTGCTGACCAGGGCCCAATATTTTGAGAACCGACTCAATGCGTTCGCAATCTTGTGCCAGCGATGCGCCGCCAATTTTCATTTTCACCACCGAGTAGCCGCGATCAAGGTAGCTGCTCATTTCGCTTTTGAGTTGCTCCAATCCCTTGCCGGGATAGTAGTAGCCGCCTGCGGCGTACACAAATACTTTGGGGTTGGCTTTGCCATCGCCGTATTCGTCCGCCAGCAATTGGTACAAGGGCTTTTCTGCAATCTTGGCCACGGCATCCCACACCGCCATGTCGATGGTGCCTACTGCAACCGATCGCTCGCCATGTCCACCGGGTTTTTCGTTGGTCATCATGCAAGCCCAAATTTTGTGAGGATCTAAATTTGTTCCCGCTTCGTTCAGCAGGCTCTGTGGCGAGGCCTCCAAAATGCGCGGCAAGAAGCGCTCACGAATCAAGCCGCCTTGTCCATAACGACCGTTTGAATTGAAGCCATAGCCCACCACGGGTTTGCCATCGCGAATGACATCGGTGACCACAGCCACCAAGCTGAGCGTCATTTTCGAAAAGTCGATGTAGGCATTGCGAATGTCTGATCGGGTGAAGCGCGTTGATTCAAGAATGTTGACGATTTTCATGATTGGATTTCAATGGTGCAGCGACGAGCCGCCGCAAATGGTGATTTCTTGTCCGGTGATGGCCGCCGCAGAGGGCGACAACAGGTAAGTCACTAAGTCAGCAATTTCTTGCGGCTGGATCAGTCGCCCAATCGGCGGCAAGCGTGGCTGACTGCCCTCGCGTTGAGGGTCTCTGAGCATGGCTGTTTGCGTCGCAGCGGGCGATACCACGTTGACCGTGACGCCAGCCGGTGCCACTTCTGCCGCCCAACTTTTGGCCATCGCCACCAGCGCTGCTTTGGTGGCCGCGTATTGCCCGCGACCCGGCAAACCTTGGGAGACACGGCTACCTATGAACACCATGCGCCCTTGGTGTTGCTCGAGCATGTGGGGCAACAAAGCATTGCCAATCACAGCGGCAGCTTGGTCATGCAGTCGCCACATGGTTTGTGCGCCTTCATGGTCGAGTTGGCCCAACTTGCCAACGCGCATGACCCCTGCAGCATGCACAAAACCGTAGGCGTTGACGTTGCTCAGGGTGCGTTCAACAGCTTGTACATCGGTCAAATCAAGGATGTGGTGTTGGTAGGCCGCATGGTTCAAAGACGGTTGCGCCACATCCAAACCCAACACCTGCCAGCCCATCGACAGCAAATGTTTGGCGATGCTCAGTCCAATGCCTGAACTGGCCCCGGTGACAACCACCAAGGACTGGGCGTTATTCAACACGGATGTTTCCTTCGGTGATGATTTTTTGCGATTTGCCCATGTCCTCGCGTTGGAATTTCACAAAATCCGCCACGCTGCCGGGCGACAAAATCAAGCCTTGTTGGGTTAATTTTTCGTGCATGTCGGTGGCCAAGGCTTTGTTCACTTCGGCGTTGAGTTTTTGCTTCACATCCTCAGGCAACTTGGCGGGTGCCCACAAGCCGTACCAGCTGTAAAACTCGTAACCCGGCAAGGTTTCAGCCACGGTTGGCACATCCGGCAAGTTAGGCGTGCGTGTGCTGGAGGTCACAGCAATCACCCGCAACATGCCGCTCTTGTGGTATTGCAAAGATCCCAAAATCGGATCGATGAAACCTGCAATTTGACCCCCGATCAAATCTTGAAAGGCTGGCGCCGTGCCTTTGTAAGGCACGACGGTGTATTGAATATTGGCCGAGCGTTTGAGCAGCTCCGTTGCCAAATGCCCAGCCGATCCGATGGAGCCCGTGGCAAACGTTGCTTTGCCTTGTTCGGTTTTTGCATAAGCAATCAAGGACTTGATGTCCGTGACCGGCAAGCTCTTGTTGATGGCAACCGACAGCGGTGCTTTGGCAACCAAGGCAATGGGCGCAAAGTCTTTTTCTACCGAGTAAGGCACTTGTTTCATCGTCATCGGAGCCGATGTGAAGGTCGAGGCATTGAACAACAAGGTGTAACCATCGGCGGGTGCTTTGGCCACGATGTCTGCACCGATGATGCCGTTGCCGCCGGGTTTGTTTTCGATGACAAACGGCTGGCCCAATTGATCGCTCAGTTTTTGCGCCAACATGCGCCCCACCGAATCCAGCGTTCCCCCAGGTGGAAATGGAATGATCACCCGCACCGCTCGGTTGGGGTAAGTTTGTGCAAATGACGCGCAGACTGTGAAAGCGCTCACCAGCACAAGGCCTATTTTTTGTAATAAATATTTTTTCATCGTTGTGTCTCCTGGGTGTTGGAATTAACGCTTGAGCAAATTAGCTTGTGCAACCGCAGCGCGCAATGCCGCCATTTCTTGGGCATTGGGGGCTTCTGTGGGTGGACGCACGGTGTGGTTGTCAAGCACGCCCGCCAAATACATGCCGGCTTTCATGCGCGCATGGGCTTCGCCTGTGGGCTCACCGCCGCCATATACCGCGTCTTTGAGCGGCGTGATGACAGCTTGGATTTTCATGGCTTGGTTCAAATCGCCAGCTTTCACGGCATTCCACAAATCAATGATCAATTGCGGAATGAAGGTGGCAAATCCGACCAAAGCACCGTCGACGCCTTGCACCATGGACGCCAGCAAATACTCGTCATGACAGGTCAAGATGGCTTTGCTGGCGTCGGCTTCGCGAATGGCTTTGATATCGCGCGCGTATTTGTTCATGTCGCGCTGGCCTACTTTGAAAGCTTGCAAATAGGGAAGTTGAGCCAAATCGGCCAACAGTTGCGAAGAATACGCCGCCCGCGTCCAAGCAGGGTAGACGTGACAAACCAAATCCAAATCGGGCACAGCTTGGTGAATCGCCTCAAAGTACTGCAACGCATGGCTGTGCGTGCAGCCAAAGCGCAACCAATGATGCGGCGGCATGACATCCAGCGCCACAGCACCTGCTGCTTTGGCGGCTTTGGCATGTTCGGCTGCATCCAACAAGCCCTCGCACACGATGGAAGAAATCACCGGCATCTTCCCCTTGAGTTCATCGGCCACGATGCGCGTGACCTCTGCGCGCTCTTGCGGTGTGAGCGAAAACACTTCGCCCGTGTGGCCATTGGTCATCACCGCCACAACGCCATCGTGCCCGGCCAACCACGACGCGAGCTGCCTGAGCGCTTTTTCATCGATGCGATGATCTGGCGTAAAGGGACATGAAATTGCTGGAATGATGCCGCGATAATTTTTGATGTTTGCCATACCGATCTTTCGTCAGGTCAGGGTTGAAAGGTGGGTATGGTGGATGGCGAGCGGCTGAGCGTCCAATACTAAAATCGCATGAAACTATGCACACACTCGATGGGTCCAGGCAATAAACCTTTAGATTTAGACTGGTTAGAGGACTTCATCACGCTGTCCGAAACTGGCAATTTCTCGCGTGCGGCACAAGCACGCGCCATTGCTCAGCCTGCTTTCAGTCGACACATCAAGTCCTTGGAAGAGTGGGTCGGCGTCGACCTGATAGACCGCACCGCCCATCCCGTCGAGCTGACCGCAGCTGGCAAAAAATTCAAGCCACTGATAGAAGCCATCGTGGCCAATTTAGAAGCTGCACGCATCAAAGCCAAAGCAGCACACGACCAAGACTTTGCCAGCTTGCGGTTTGCAACCACCCATGCTTTGTCGCTGACTTTCTTTCCGCGCTGGCTGGCTTCGCTTGAAAACCACCTCAGACTGGGCCCTGTACAAACCATGTCGGACAGTTTTCAGGCCTGCGAAGATTTGATGACCCAACGCAAAGTGCAGTTTTTGCTTTGTTATGGGCACCCGCAAACTCGCACCAAATTGGATGAAGGCGATTTCCCCTTGGTCAGCTTGGGCAGCGACACGCTGCTGCCAGTCACTGCGCTTACGCCTCAGGGGCAGCCGCTCTACTCGATTGAGTCGTCCAGCGTTTTGCCGGTTCTGGAGTACAGCGACGCATCGGGCCTAGGTCGAATCCTCAAAACCACGCTGCGGCATTTGTACTCAGACAGCGCACAAACCAAGTCGGGCAACACAATTTCTGTGGTGTTCACAGCACCCAACGCGTTTTTGTTAAAAACCATGGCGCTGGAAGGACGCGGCGTGGCCTGGTTGCCCGAGTCCTTGATCAGCACAGAATTGGCAAATGGCAAATTGGTTCATGCGGGCTCATCGGCTTGGCAAGTGCCCGTGGACATTCGCTTGTACCGACAAACTTCTGAAATGAGTCACGCTGCGGAAGACATTTGGAAGGCGACAGGCCATCAAGTTTTCGCACCAAGTCAACCCAGCATCACCTAGATTTTTAGCGCTCTAGCAACCTCAGCGCTTGTACTGAAGCTCATCATGCGCTTCACTAAAATCAGGGTTTGCTGATTTCAAATAAGGTTTCGCCATGGACATGACGATCATTTCAGAGGCGATTCGCCTTGCCACTGCTCCCGTTTTCTTGCTCACGGGGGTTGCGGGCATCTTGAACGTCTTGGGCAATCGCCTGGGTCGCGTGATTGACCGCGCTCGGCGCGTGCAGTCTTTGTTGGAAGACTCCAGCGACAGCCGTGGCATCGCATCCGATCGCATTCAACGCTACCAAGAGGAATTGGTGTCGCTCCAACATCGTCAAGTCATCATCAACTGTGCAACGGCTTTTTTGGTCTTGTCGGCTGCCTTGATTGCGGTCACCGTGATTGGTTTGTTTTTCTCAGCCAGCAACGAGCTGGGCAAACTGCATTTTTCCAACTGGGTGCCCATCACTTTCATTGGCAGCTTTTTGTCCTTGGTCAGCGCCTGCGTGCTGTACTTGGTTGAAATTTTGTACGCCTCCAACACAATTGTGTTTGAGCCTGTGGCATCCAACGACGAGATCGCGTGAAGCTTGCCATTCGACACGCCGACGTTGATCGGCTGGACACATGGACACGCTATCGCAGCGGCATGTGCGACAGCTGCGTGGCCAACTGTTGCACCATGCCCGTTGAAGTCAAATTGCCCGACTTGGTGCGTTTGCAACTTGTTGATGCGTTTGAAGCCGAGCACGAAACGCCCAAGCAAATTGCCAAACGCTTGAGCAAAGCAGGGCTGATCGATCACTTCAATTTCAAAAACAGCATCTTCACCTTGGCGCGACGTGCCAGCGGCGACTGCCAATTTTTAGATGCAAAAACGAGACGCTGCACCGTCTACGAACTGCGGCCAAACACTTGCCGCTTGCACCCGCAAATTAGCCCCCGACCGGGGCACTGTCCTTATGCGGCTCAATGAATTGGATGAATGCCATTTTGTTGGATCAGGATTCAACAAACACCCGTGCTTTGCGTGGGGTGAGCAAAAGTGAATCGCCTTGCGCGAAACCTTGCTCATAAAACTGATGAGCAGAAATTTGCGCTTCTATGATTTTTTCGCTCGAAGCACTGGTTTGCCCCACAGCTTCTAACTCCAATCGCGCAATTGGCCCGACCACAATGGCGCGTATGAGATGCACATGCAACCCCGCATCACCTGGCACATAGCGCCGCACATCAAAATCATGTGGGCGCACATACGCAAATGCTTTGGCATCTTGCGCATCTTGGAATTCAGGGCTGGCAACGCTTAGCGTTTGCTCATTCACGCCAATGTGCATTTCGCCTTCATGCGCACGTCCATGAAATAAGTTGACATCGCCTAAAAATCCATAAACAAACGCACTGGCAGGATGCTCCCAAACTTCTTGTGGAGAACCAATTTGCTCCACCTGCCCTTTGTTCATCACCACCACACGATCGGCAACTTCTAATGCTTCCTCTTGGTCGTGGGTCACGAAAATGGTGGTCACATTCAAGTCATCGTGCAAATGCCGCAACCAGCGACGCAGCTCCTTGCGCACTTTGGCATCCAAGGCGCCAAACGGCTCGTCCAACAGCAACACTTTGGGCTCCACTGCCAAAGCGCGTGCAAGTGCAATGCGTTGACGTTGCCCACCCGACAGTTGCGACGGATATCGATCAGCCAACCAATCCAGTTGCACCAAATTCAAAAGATCATGGACTTTCTTTTTGATTTGCTCTTCGCTGGGGCGCTCGGCACGCGGTTTGACACGCAGGCCGAACGCGACGTTTTCAAACACTGTCATATGCCGAAACAAGGCGTAATGCTGGAACACAAAACCAACTTGTCGCTCGCGCACGTGCACATGGGTGGTGTCTTCGCCACTGAAAAAAATAGTGCCACCGTCAGCA
This sequence comes from uncultured Burkholderiales bacterium, assembly GCA_903925445.1. Classification (GTDB taxonomy): domain Bacteria; phylum Pseudomonadota; class Gammaproteobacteria; order Burkholderiales; family Burkholderiaceae_C; genus Limnohabitans. Next base: position 12,808 of record CAIYFE010000174.1, read on the forward strand.
TTCTCAAGTCCTGCAATGATGCGAAGCAACGTTGTCTTGCCGCACCCTGATGGCCCCAACAAGGCAATCAATTCGCCAGAATGGATATCCAGGCTCACATCGCCGAGCGCGGTAAAAGAACCAAACTGTTTGTGAATATTTCGTATTTCTATGCTCATGGTGTTTACTCTTTAATTCAGTGCGTCAACTCATTGTTGAACGACCAATGCGGCAGCTTGGGTGTTGCATGAACAGGCGCCGTCAATTCACGCGCGCTGCGCCACTCAACAAAGGACTTCAAAACCAAAGTCACCAAAGCCAACAACGCCAGGAGCGATGCCACCGCAAACGCAGCAGCCGATTGGTATTCGTTGTACAAAATTTCGACATGCAAAGGCATGGTGTTGGTCTGTCCGCGAATGTGTCCTGAAACAACAGAAACGGCACCAAATTCGCCCATGGCTCGGGCATTGCAAAGGATGACGCCATACATCAATCCCCATTTGATGTTGGGCAAGGTCACATGCCAAAAAGTCTGCCAACCCGTTGCGCCTAGCACCAAAGCAGCTTGTTCTTCATCGTTACCCTGAGCTTGCATCAAAGGAATCAACTCCCTTGCGATGAACGGAAAAGTCACGAAAACAGTTGCCAACACGATGCCCGGCACTGCAAAAACAATTTTGATGTCATGCGCTTGCAACCAAGGCCCCATCCAGCCTTGCGCACCAAACATCAAGACATAGATCAAACCTGCCACCACAGGAGACACAGAAAAAGGCAAATCAACCAAGGTTGTCAAAAAGGCCTTGCCTGTGAATTCGTACTTTGCAATTGCCCAAGCGGCCGCCACACCAAAAACCAGATTCAACGGCACAGCAATCAATGCGGTGATGAATGTCAATTGAATCGCAGACCAAGCATCTGGCTCTTGCAAAGCTTGCCAATAAGCGTCAACACCTTTGCGCAAAGCTTCCGTAAAAACAGCCGCCAAAGGCAATAGCAAAAACAAGAACATGAAAACCAACGCCAGCCCCACCAAGGTATAGCGCACCCATGCTGACTCTGTTGTGGTGTTTTGACTCATGCGGGTGCTCCTGTCTGACGGCGCTGCCATGCTTGCAGCGCATTGATCACCAACAGCAAACCAAACGAAATCACCAACATCACCAGCGCAACAGCAGTTGCGCCTGCGTAATCGTATTGCTCAAGTTTGCCGATGATGATGAGTGGCGTGATTTCAGACACCATGGGCATATTGCCCGCAATGAAAATCACCGAGCCGTACTCTCCAATCGCACGTGCAAATGCCATCGCAAAACCTGTCAGCAGCGCGGGTGCAATGCTTGGAAAAATCACACGGCTGAACGTTTGCCACCGTGTAGCGCCCAAACACGTTGCGGCTTCTTCCAATTCTTTTTCACTGTCTTCCAGCACAGGTTGAACGGTACGCACCACAAATGGCAGGCCAATAAAAATCAACGCAATCACAACACCATTCGGATTGAATGCGAGTTGAATCCCCAAGGGCTCTAAATACTGCCCCACCCAACCGTTACCAGCCAACAAGGCAGTCAACGAAATACCAGCCACAGCGGTAGGCAGTGCAAAAGGAAGATCAACCAAGGCATCCATCACTTTTTTGCCAAAAAAGTTGTAACGCACCAAAACCCAAGCGACCAACAACCCAAACACGACATTGATCAGCGCTGCAATGAGCGACGCACCAAAAGTCAGTTTGTAAGAAGCCAAAACGCGTGGCGCTGTCACGGCAAACCAAAATTGATCCCAAGTCAATGTGAAGGTTTTGAACACCAACGCAGACAATGGAATCAAAACAATCAAACTTAAATACGTCAGCGTGAAGCCTAAGGTGATGTTGAACCCAGGCAACACTCGTGCTGAACGATGACTTCGCGTCAATGAAAACAAGGCCATGAAATTCACTTCAATGTATAGATTTTGTCGAACTGGCCACCATCGTTGAAGTGAACTTTTTGCGCTTCACTGAGTGACCCAAAATACTCACTGACAGGCACCAATTGAATCGGTTTGAATGTGCTGGCGTACTTCTTCAGCAGTGCAGGACTGCGTGGACGCAAGGCATGTTTGGCTGCAATTTCTTGCGCTTCATCTGAATACAAATAATCAAGGTAAGCCTTGGCCAATTCTGCTGTGCCTTTTTTTGCCACAGTGCGTTCAACCACTGCAACAGGATTTTCGGCAATGATGCTCACGGACGGATGGATGGCATCTACCTTGCCCTCGCCAAATTCGCGATCTACCGACACCACCTCTGATTCAAAGGTTACCAACACATCGCCAATGTTGCGTTGCAAAAAGATGGTGGTTGCGTCTCGCCCGCCTTTGGCCAAAATTGGTACGTTTTTGAACAACTTGCCCACGAACTCTGCAGCTTGCGCATCGGTTTGTCCTTTTTTGCGCGCGTAAGCCCAAGCCGCCAAATAGGCCATGCGTCCATTCCCGCCCGTTTTGGGATTGACGATGATGACTTGCACGCCAGGCTTGATGAGATCGTCCCAGTCTTTGATACCTTTGGGATTGCCATTGCGTGTCAAAAACAACATGGTCGAACTTGTGGGCGATGCATTGTTAGGAAACTTCTTAGCCCAGTCTTTGGCAACGATGCCATTGTTTGCCAAAAATTCAATGTCGGTTGTGGTGTTCATGGTGACCACATCGGCTTCCAACCCATCGTTGACCGCGCGAGCTTGTGCGCTTGAGCCACCATGGGCCTGATCGATCTTGACATCTTTGCCTGTGGTTTTTTTGTAATGAACCACAAAAGCAGCGTTGTAATCTTTGTAAAACTCACGCGCAACATCGTAGGAAGCATTCAGCAAGGTCTGCGCGCTCACCCACGATGCACTGGTCAGCAATCCAGCGATCACGAAGATTTTGAATATTTTTTTCATACCGTTTGAAACTCCAAAGTGTGAGATGTATTTGGCTCTGCGCGCGCATGAAATGCCAAAGGCGTTGGGATGAGTGACTGCAACAGCGCCAACCCTAAAGGCCACTCGCCAAAACCAGACTCAATGTTGATGTGCCCTGCATTTTGCAGCCTTACGAACTCGCTGCCCCAAGAGCGCGCATACGCGCCGGCTGTACGCACGGGGCAATACGGGTCATTGGCACTGGCCACCACCACACTGCGATAAGGCAGTGCTTGGTAAGGCACGGGAGAAAAGTCAACCAAGGGCGCACGCCGCTCAGGGTCTGCGGGCGCAACCAGCAAAGCGCCCTGCACCCGCGCCACGGCTTCTGCGGGCAAATGGGTGCAAGCAATGCAACCCAAGCTGTGCGCCACCAACACCACCGGCGCGTCTTGCGCCAACACCGTCTCGGCAATGCGGTTGACCCACGCACTGCGGGTGGGCGAGACCCAATTGTCTTGCTGCACCCGCACCGCGCCAACAATGGACTCCGCCCACAGGCTCTGCCAATGGCCGGGGCCAGAGTCGCGCCAGCCGGGGACGATGAGAAGTTTGGGAATGCTTGACATGGCCGAGATTGTCAAAGCTAAGGCTCAAATAACAAACGACTCTTTATTTGTTAGTTAATAACGCTGCCGAATATAGAAAATGGGGAGAAGATGCAACCCTCAACCCCCCATTGATTTAGCGTCTTGCGTTACTCAAGCGGCGCACTACTGTGATCGTGCGCGTTGCACCGCATGAACAGGCCTTTTCAAGCCCAAATGATCGCGCAAGCTTCGTTCCTTGTATTCAGTGCGAAACAAACCGCGTCGCTGCAACTCTGGAATCACCCACGTTGCAAAGTCCGTCAAGCCATGCGGCAAAGTAGGCGCCAACACGTTGAACCCGTCGGCAGCCTCTGTTTTGAACCAATGCTCGAGCTGATCGGCAATGGTTTGCGGCGTACCAACCAAGGTCCAATGCCCACGGGCGCTCGCGACTCTTTCGTACAACTGGCGGATGCTCAAGTTGTGGCGCTGGGCCAATTGATTGAACAACGCTTGTC
>CAIYFE010000175.1 GCA_903925445.1 uncultured Burkholderiales bacterium
ATTTCGCGGCGCTTGGTGCTGCCCATGCGGCCCACTTCGCCGGTGGCAAAGGGAGGCATGTTGTAGTGGAACATGAAGCGGTCTTCGAACTCGCCAGCCAACGCATCAATGCGTTGTGCATCGCGCTCGGTGCCCAAGGTGGTGATGACCAAGGCCTGAGTCTCACCACGGGTGAACAAAGCAGAGCCGTGGGTGCGAGGCAACACGCTGTTGCGGATTTCGATGGGACGCACGGTGCGCGTGTCACGACCGTCGATGCGGGGCTCACCTGCCAAGATTTGGCTGCGAACAATGCGCGCTTCGATGTCAAACAACATGCCTTCGACTTTGACTGCGTCAAATTCAACGGCTTGGGCTTTCAAGCCATCCATCACGGCGGCATAAGCTTCGCGGCAAGCTTGAGTGCGCGATTGCTTGTTGCGGATTTGATAGGCGGCGCGCAGTTTTTCTTCGCCCAAGGCGACGACTTTGGCAATCAGCGGCTCGTCTTTGGGAGCAGCCACCCAATCCCACACGGGCTTGCCTGCATCGCGCACGAGTTCGTGAATCGCGTTGATCGCAATGTTGCCTTGTTCGTGACCGAACACCACAGCGCCCAACATGACTTCTTCGGACAGTTGTTGCGCTTCAGACTCGACCATCAACACAGCAGCTTCGGTGCCTGCGACAACCAAATCCATTTGGCTGTCTTTGCGTTGGGTTTGACCGGGGTTCAACACGTATTGGCCGTTGATGTAGCCCACGCGAGCGGCGCCAATTGGACCGTTGAAAGGAATACCTGAAACACCCAAAGCAGCGGAAACAGCGATCAAGGCTGCAATGTCAGCATCCACCTCTGGATTGAGCGACACGGTGTGAACCACCACATGCACTTCGTTGAAGAAACCTTCAGGGAACAAAGGACGAATCGGGCGATCGATCAATCGGCTGGTCAATGTTTCGAGTTCGCTGGGCTTGGCTTCGCGCTTGAAAAAGCTGCCAGGAATCTTGCCAGCGGCGTAAGTTTTTTCGATGTAGTCCACGGTCAGTGGAAAGAAATCTTGGCCGGGCTTGGCCGACTTAGAAGCCACCACAGTGGCCAGCACCACGGTGCCGTCCATGTCGAGCAGCACAGCGCCAGAGGCTTGACGCGCGATTTCGCCCGTTTCCATCTTGACCGTGTGTTGGCCCCATTGAAATGTTTTTGTCACTTTGTTGAAGATAGACATGTGTTTTTCCTTAAAGGATGAAGAGGTTCAGGCCACCTCAAAAAGCCCCGAAGCGACTTGCGCAACACACGATGCCATTCCCAAAAACAGGTGCGTTGCGCACCTCACCTTTTGGAATGACACAGCTTCGATTTGCGCTCAGTTGAACTCCGAAAAATCAAAAAATCAGTGCAACAAGTGCAAAACGCCTGAGCTACCGAAATAACTCAGGCGTTTGTCATGAATCAACTCGATTACTTACGCAAGCCAAGTTTGGCGATCAGTGCGGCGTAACGGTCAAAGTCTTTGGACTTGAGGTAGTCCAACAATTTACGGCGGCGGCTCACCATGCGCAACAAGCCACGACGACCGTGGTGGTCTTTGGCGTGTTGTTTGAAGTGAGGCGTCAATTCGTTGATGCGAGCGGTCAAGAGTGCAACTTGCACTTCAGGGCTACCTGTGTCGCCGGCGCTGCGTGCGTTGGCCTTGACGACCTCTGCTTTGTTCAATGCGGTCATGTTTTTTCCTTTAAATGTTTGACTTGCGCTTGGGCCTTGGAATTAAGCCTAGCGTGCTGTTTCGCGCAATGCAAAACTTGTCAAGTATAGCCTAAAACGCCATTTCGCGCTTAATACCTTTGCATAACACAGCTGGTGGGTTGCGCTGCTGCTTGCGGCGTCAAGGCTTTGACCACCCGAAAGCCGTAACTCGAACCCTCCACATCAAACGCCACACCGGGCTCGCCCTGGTGATCCATCAAACCCACCACCAAAGGCTGCTGAAACTGGTGATC
>CAIYFE010000176.1 GCA_903925445.1 uncultured Burkholderiales bacterium
CCTTCAGCGCCTTTGTTGTCGCGGATGCGTTGCATCATTTCTGAGCGCGCCGCTTTGGCCGCAGCGGCCATGACTTCGCGTGACGGTGGGCGACCCAAGCCGCCCCACAGTGTTTGTCGGCCCATGGCGATGGGCTCGGCTTTTTCATCGGGTTCGGGGCCAAAGCCCTCGATGGCCACGACGGGCACTTGTTGCTTGGTGAAGTGCTCGATTTCTTTCATGAAGCCTTCTTCATCCAAAGACACCAAGCTGACCGCTTCGCCGCTGGAGCCTGCGCGGCCAGTACGACCAATGCGGTGCACGTAGTCTTCGCAGACGTTGGGAATTTCGTAGTTCACCACGTGGGGCAACTCGTCAATGTCAATGCCGCGCGCGGCGATGTCCGTCGCCACCAAGGCGCGCAGCTCGCCTGTTTTGAAACCCGCCAAGGCTTGTGTGCGCGCAGTTTGGCTTTTGTTGCCGTGCAGCGCCATGGCGCTGATGCCGTTTTTGGTCAAGAAATCGGCCACGTTGTTGGCGCCAAATTTGGTGCGGGTAAAGACCAGCACTTGGCTCCAGTTGTTTTGCGAGATCAGGTGAGCCAGCAAGGCTTTTTTCTTGCCGCGTCCCACGGGGTGAATCACTTGGGCGATGCGCTCCACCGTGGTGTTGCGCGGTGTGACTTGAATGCTTTGTGGGTTTTTGAGCAAGCTGTTGGCGAGTTCGCGAATTTCATCGCTGAACGTGGCTGAAAACAGCAAGCTTTGTTTTTCTTTGGGCATCAAGGCCAAGATTTTCTTGACGTCATGAATGAAGCCCATGTCTAGCATGCGATCGGCTTCGTCCAGCACCAAGACTTGAACGGTTGACAAATCCAATTCGCCTTGTTGCTGCAAATCGAGCAAGCGACCTGGCGTGGCCACCAAGATGTCAACGCCTTGTTGAATGCGTTTGATTTGCGGGTTCATGCCCACGCCGCCAAAAATCACGGCCGAGGTGAGCTGCAAATATTTGCCATACGTGCGAACCGACTCTTCCACCTGTGCGGCCAGTTCGCGGGTTGGGGTGAGCACCAAAGCGCGCACACCATAGACGCCAAATTTGTTTTCAACGCTGCGGCTCATAGCGAGTTTGTGCAGCATGGGCAAGGTGAATGCGGCGGTTTTACCGGTGCCCGTTTGTGCCCCAGCCAGCAAGTCGTGGCCTTCGAGCACCGCTGGAATGGCTTGCGCTTGAATCGGGGTGGGGGTTTCGTAGCCTTGTTCGAGTACGGCTTTCAGAATGGCCGGAGCCAATTTCAATTCATCAAAGTTCATGGTGTGGCGTCATCGATAGACGCATGAGACCAACCCTCTTGGCACAAGGCCACCCAGTCTGGGTTGGAAATATTTACAGGTTGAGCGTGTCTTGAAACAAACCAAGTCTTTTGTAAAAGCTGTTTGTTACATGCCCTCAGCAGAAGCGCTGACGTTGCGGCAACTGGCGGCGGCAACAGGGGCTATTGTGGCACGGATTGCAGGTGCTGGGATAATCGACGTTTTATTGCATTTGCTAGCCCCCAGAAAGAACAACATGGCTCAATACGTTTTCACCATGAACCGCGTCGGAAAAATCGTCCCGCCCAAGCGACAGATTTTGAAAGACATCTCCCTGAGCTTTTTCCCCGGCGCCAAGATTGGCATGTTGGGTTTGAACGGTTCGGGTAAATCAACGCTGCTCAAAATCATGGCTGGCGTGGACAAGGAAATCGAAGGCGAAGCGATTCCAATGCCCGGCATCAAAATTGGCTACTTGCCCCAAGAGCCCAAGCTCAACGACGAAGACACCGTGCGCCAAGCGGTGGAGGGCGGCATGGGCGATGTCTTGCGTGCCAAAAATCGACTCGAAGAAATTTATGCCGCCTACGCCGAACCCGATGCCGACTTTGACGCGCTGGCCGCCGAGCAAGGCGAGTTGGAGGCCATCATCGCTTCCGACGGAACCGACAGCGAGCACCAACTTGAAATCGCAGCCGATGCCTTGCGTCTGCCTCCATGGGACGCGGTGATTGGCAAATTGTCCGGGGGCGAAAAACGCCGCGTGGCGCTGTGTCAACTGCTGCTCTCTAAGCCCGACATGTTGCTGCTGGACGAACCCACCAACCACTTGGACGCCGAATCGGTCGATTGGTTGGAACAGTTTTTGGCGCGCTTTGCTGGCACCGTGGTGGCCATCACCCACGATCGCTACTTCCTTGACAACGCCGCCGAATGGATTTTGGAGCTCGACCGCGGACACGGTATTCCTTGGAAAGGCAACTACTCGACTTGGTTGGATCAAAAACAAGACCGCCTCGAAAAAGAACAAAAAGGCGAAGAAGCCCGCGCCAAAGCCCTGAAGAAGGAATTGGAATGGGTGCGTCAAAACCCCAAAGGTCGCCAAGCCAAGAGCAAAGCGCGGATTGCCCGCTTCGAAGAGTTGAGCGATCACGAATACCAAAAACGCAACGAAACCCAGGAAATCTTCATTCCTGTGGCCGAGCGCTTGGGCAACGAAGTCATTGAATTCAAAAACGTCAGCAAATCCTTTGGTGACCGTTTGTTGATCGACAACCTCAGCTTCAAAGTGCCAGCGGGCGCCATCGTGGGCATCATTGGCCCCAACGGCGCGGGTAAATCGACGTTGTTTCGCATGATCGCGGGGCAGCAACAGCCCGACAGCGGCGAAGTCTCGATTGGTAAAACCGTGCAAATGGCCTTTGTAGACCAAAGCCGTGACGACTTGTCCAACGACAAAACCGTTTGGGAAGATATTTCTGGCGGTTTAGACATCTTGACCGTGGGCAAGTTTGAAATGCCCAGCCGTGCCTACTGTGGCCGCTTCAACTTCAACGGCGGCGATCAACAAAAACGCGTGGGCACTTTGTCCGGTGGTGAGCGCGGTCGCTTGCACCTGGCCAAAACCTTGATCGCGGGCGGCAACGTCTTGTTGCTGGACGAGCCTTCCAACGACTTGGACGTCGAAACCCTGCGTGCTTTAGAAGACGCATTGCTTGAATTTGCCGGCTCGGTCATGGTCATCAGCCACGATCGCTGGTTCTTGGACCGCATTGCCACACACATCTTGGCTTGTGAAGGTGACTCGCAATGGACGTTCTTTGACGGCAACTACCAAGAGTACGAAGCCGACAAGAAAAAACGTTTGGGTGAAGAAGGTGCCAAGCCCAAACGTGTGCGATTCAAGCCACTCAAGTAAATCTTTGAACCGACACCCCTTCAAACGGCGCATCCTGCGCCGTTTTTTTATTGTTAATACCGAAAGAAAACTATTTTTAACTCTAAAATTTCAATTTTTTGGATTAAACACTTACACTTTAAATATTTTAATATTTTTGAGATTTCAGTTTGGTATAAAATAATCATTAAGGTTACATCTTGATGATGTTCTGATTTAAAAATATTTGCTTTGCTTAAACAAAAAGGAATTAGCGATGAATTTCTCTTCCTCTAAAGAACCCTACGACGGCTACTGTGGTACCAGCTATGCAGCCAAATTACTCGGCGTATCAGTTGGCACAGTTCAAGGACTGGTTGAGAAAAACGATCTCAAAGCCTGGAAAACGCAAGGCGGACATCGACGCATTTCCATGCAATCGATCCAAGAGTACCAACGTCGCCACAACCTCTCGCCCGCTTCTTTGATTCAAGGCGAAGACAAACTGCGTGTGTTGGTCGTTGAAGACGACGAACCCACCCGCGTGATGCTGCAAACCAACTTTGATCAATGGGGCTTGCCACTGGATGCCATCATGTACGCATCGGCCATGGAGGCTTTGCTGGACATGCCCACCTTGCAGCCCCAAGTCTTGTTGACCGACTTGCGCATGCCCAATGTGGATGGTTTTGAGTTTTTGCGCACTTTGAGCGAACACACCATCTTCAACAGCTTGGCGGTGGTGGTCATCACCGGCATGACGCCAGACGAAATCGCCAGCAAAGGCGGCTTGCCCGATGGCGTGCAGTTCTTGCAAAAGCCCATCGACATGGATTGGTTGCGTGGTTTCTTGGACGCTTTGATGTCGGTGCGTCAAATCAACCGCCGCGCGCGATCACAAACCGCTTGATCGCAAAGGTGTGACAAAAAGGCTGACGCGCAGGTGACGCGTCAGCCTTTTCTTTAGGGGCTTCCCGAATGGGTTTGCGACTTGGGTAGCGCTACCCTAGTGCGCATGAAACCACACCATCGCTTTTGGCCAGCCCGTCTTCCTCATGCCATCACTGTCCCCGACACCTCGTTGTGGGACAACTTAGAAACCAGCGCCAGGCGCTATCCCAACAAAACGGCCTTGGTGTTTTTGGGGACACAACTCACCTACGCGCAGCTGAGATCCAAGGCCGAGCGACTGGCGGCTTTTCTGCAAAGTTTGGGTGTCCAAAAAGGGGATCGCATTGTGTTGGACATGCAAAACTGTCCGCAGTTGGTGATCGCCCATTTCGCCATTTTGCGAGCCAACGCGGTGGTGGTGCCAGTCAACCCCATGAACCGCGCCGAGGAGCTCAAGCACTACATCACCGATCCGGATGCACGCATCGCCATCACGACAGGTGATTTGGCGCCCGAACTGGCCAAAGCCAACGAGGGCGTGCCAGAGGCGCAACGTCTTCAACACCTGATCGTGACGCAGTTCACCGACGCTTTTGACACCCAAGTATGCGGCGACGATGCGCCCGCTGACAGCTGGCGCGACTGGCTGTTCACCCAATACCCGCTGCCTGAGTTAGTTGGGGGACGTACCCATGCATGGAATCACGCATTGGACACGCAAGCACCTTTGGGCGCGCTTTTGGTGGGCAAGGACGATTTGGCTGTTTTACCCTACACCAGCGGTACAACTGGATTGCCCAAGGGCTGCATGCATCCGCATCGCAGCATCATGCACAACACCATTTCATCGGCGATTTGGGGCAACGGCACACATGAGAACGTGGGGCTCTTGGTGGTGCCCATGTTTCACATCACAGGCATGACCAGCGTCATGCACTCTGGCATTTACATGGGCTGCACTTTGGTGCTCATGCCACGTTGGGAGCGGGAGTTGGCTGGACGTTTGATTTCCAAATGGAAGGTCACGCATTGGACGAACATCCCAACCATGGTGATTGATTTGCTGGCCAGTCCCAATTTTGACAAATTCAACCTGCAAAGTTTGGTGCATATTGGCGGTGGCGGTGCAGCCATGCCGCAAGCTGTGGCGCAACGTTTGTTGGAGCTGTACGGTCTGCGCTACTCCGAAGGCTATGGCCTGACCGAAACTGCCGCGCCTTCGCACAACAACCCGCCCGATGCGCCCAAGCAGCAGTGTTTGGGAATTCCCTTCATGAGCACCGATGCCCGGGTGGTCGATCCCGAAACCCTGAAAGAAGTCCCGCAAGGCGAGTCGGGCGAAATCGTCATTCACGGCCCCGAAGTCTTTGACGGCTATTGGAAGCGTGCGGACGCGACCGAGGCTGCGTTCTTCGAACTCGAAGGCAAACGCTTTTTCCGCTCGGGAGATTTGGGTCGTGTGGACGAAGATGGCTACTTCTTCATCACCGATCGCTTGAAACGCATGATCAATGCTTCGGGCTTTAAGGTTTGGCCAGCTGAAGTGGAGGCGTTGATGTTCAAACATCCCGCCATTCAAGAGGCTTGCATCATTTCAACGCAAGACAGCTACCGGGGCGAAACCGTCAAAGCCGTGGTGGTGCTGCGTGCCTCGCACAAAGGTCAGGTGAGTGAGGCCGACATCATTGCTTGGTGCCGCGATAACATGGCGATTTACAAAGCGCCAACGCAGGTGCAATTTGTGGACACCTTGCCCAAGAGCGGAAGCGGCAAAGTCATGTGGCGCATGTTGCAAGAGGCCGAGGCCACCAAAACTTGATGCGACTTTCTGTTTTAGACCAATCGGTGGGTGTCGCCGGGCGCAGCCAAGACACCGCAATTCGTCAAACCCTTGAGCTTGCCCAACGCTGTGAGGCTTTGGGTTATCACCGTTTTTGGGTCAGCGAGCACCACAGCCACCCCAGCATTGTGGGCACGGCGCCCGAGGTGTTGATGGCGGCCATTGCGGCGCGCACCACCCGCATTCGTTTGGGCTCGGCCGGCGTCATGCTGCCGCACTACGCGCCGCTCAAAGTGGCCGAGCAGTTTCGCGTGCTGGATGCACTTGCCCCCGGACGCATCGATTTGGGCGTTGGCCGCGCCCCCGGAAGCGATGGCCGCACCGCGCAATTGCTCAACCCCGATCGACACGCCTCTGACAACTTTCCTCAGCAAGTGATGGAGTTGCAAGCGTGGGTGACGGGCGAACCCATGCCCGCAGGTCACCCCGGCCACGGCGTGTTTGCCTACCCCAGCGGCCCCACATCGCCGCAGGTGTGGATGTTGGGCAGCTCTGACTACGGCGCCCAACTGGCTGCGCATTTGAGTCTGCCCTATGCCTTTGCTTACTTCATCACCGATGGGCAGGGCGCGGATGCTGCTTTGCATTTGTACCGAGCCAACTTCAGACCCACCGATGCGCAGCCCCAACCGCACGCCACCGTGTGCGTGTGGGCCTTGGCGGCTGACACCGAAGACCAAGCCTGGCAGTTGTTCCAAAGCCGCGCGCGTTGGCGCATGGACCGCAACAGTGGCCGCATTGGCCCCATCTTGCCGCCCGAAGCGGCGATGCGCGAATACACGCCCTCTGAGCAAGTTGCGCTGGCGCAATTGCGCGCCAATGCGTTGGTGGGCAGCGCCTCCCAAGTGGCTGACAAATTGCGCAAGCTGGCCACGCGACTCCAAGTGGATGAGCTGGTGCTGATCACCTGGACCCACGACCCCGCCGCGCAAGCTCGTTCGTATGAGCTACTCGCGCACGAATTCGCTTTGAATTGATTTGATAAGGAACTTGACCATGTTTTCAACTGCAATCGCAGGCAGCTTGCCCAAACCCGAATGGCTGGCCGAAACCAACAAACTCTGGCCCAAATGGCAAGCCGAAGGCGACGCTTTGTTGCGTGCCAAAGCCGACGCCACCTTGCTGTGGATCAAAGCCCAAGAAGATGCAGGCCTGGATGTGGTGGGCGACGGTGAGCAATCGCGCCAACACTTTGTGCATGGTTTTTTGGAGCAAGTCGAAGGCATTGACTTTGAGAACAAAGTCACCATGGGCATTCGCAACAACCGCTACGACGCCCAAGTGCCGCAAGTCATTGCGCCGCTGCGTTTGAAAGGTCGCGTTCACGCCTTTGAGGCCCAGTTGGCACGCGCTCACACCAAGAAAAAACTCAAATTCACCTTGCCTGGTCCCATGACCATTGTGGACACCGTGGCCGATCGTTTTTACGGCAAAGGCAAAGACCCTGTGCAAGGCCGCATCGACATGGCTTTTGCTTTCGCCGAATTGCTCAACCAAGAAGCCAAGGCTTTGCAAGCCGATGGCGTGGACATCATTCAGTTCGATGAACCAGCGTTCAATGTTTACTTAGACGAAGCCGCCGATTGGGGTGTCAAGGCTTTGGAGCGTGCTGCACAAGGCTTGAGCTGCACCACCGCCGTTCACATTTGTTATGGCTACGGCATCGAAGCCAACAACAACTGGAAAAAAACTTTGGGCGATGAATGGCGCCAGTACGAAAAGGTATTTCCTGCGTTGGCCCAAAGCAGCATCCAACAAGTCAGCTTGGAGTGCTACCACTCGCACGTGCCACCCGAAATGATGGCCTTGCTCAAAGACAAAGACGTGATGGTCGGTGTGATCGATGTGGCCAGCGAAGAAATTGAAACGCCAGAGCAAATCGCCGACACCATCGGCAAAGCGCTGCAATACGTGCCCAAACATCGACTCATTGCTTGCACCAATTGCGGCTTGGCACCGATGCCGCGCGAAGTCGCCATGAAAAAGCTGCAAGCCTTGGGTTTAGGCGCTGCCTTGGCGCGTCAGCGTTACGCTTAAGAGCAGCTGTCGCCGCCACAGCCGTGAATCTCGCCCGAGGGCAAGGCGTCTGGGCGAGTGACTTGGCCGGTCGTGGCGTCGTAACCCACGCCGCGCAAATGCAGTGCCAAAGCGGCATCCATGGTTTGGGCG
>CAIYFE010000177.1 GCA_903925445.1 uncultured Burkholderiales bacterium
CTGTTTTGCCGTTCAAATAAAACCAACTTTGAAGCATGATTGAACTCAAGAATGACAATAGCACAGCCATCTTGAAAATAACACCCAAAGATAAACCCATTAAATTAACGTCTAAATCAAACCATTTGAGGGACAAATAACGTGTGAGCCAAGCCGAAAGTGCAACCAACACACAAACGCCCAACGCAAATACGTGGTCTCCGTCATAAAAATAACCGTAATTCATCATCAGCGCGCCCAAAAATATGCCGGCCACGCCCAATTCAAAAAACAACAAGACCAGCAATAACCGCAATCCACCAGGCAAATAAATCCAGTGCACGCGATGGGTGAATAGAAAATCTGAAAAAAGAATTTGATTCAACCGAAATGAACCAAAGTAAATCAGCGCGGTAAAAACCACAATCACGGTTTTATTAACCATGGATAAGTCAGCTAAACGGCCGTGGATCATATTCGTCTCAACCATTAACCACGCATGGGCGCTGGCGCAATGAGAATTTGCAAAGCGTTTTCCAAAGAAACATGCAATCGCGTTGTGAATTTTCCACCTTTGCCTAAGGCATATCGATTGGGTGCAGGCAATAAATGCAATTGTAGGCCTTGCAATTCCAAACGGTCTTCTGAGTCAATGTCATCGAAATTGGATTTCATTTTTCGGCCATCAACAATGGTGATGGCGCCTTTGCCAATGATTTCGATGGCTTTTTGCCGCTCAATCAACAAAGCCGTGTCTTCGTCAATGCCCACGCCCAGTAAATCAGGACGCTGCGCAATGGCCGACAACAAACGACCCAACCGCCGACGCTGCGAAAAATGTTGGTCAACAATGGTGTGATTGATCAATCCCAAACCAATGTCAAAAGTCACCGTGTCTTTTTCGGGCAAAACGGTGGCGGGGCCTTGCGCAATCATTTGTCGCGACATCACGGCGGCGCCAGCGCTGGTGCCTGCCACACACGCGCCCCGCACATGAAAGGCGCGGTGAATGGCTTTTTGGGCAGGCGTTTCCCAAAGACACGCCATCAGCCGAGATTGATCGCCGCCCGCCATGAAAATGCCTTCTGCTCGCTGCAATTGTTCAATCACTTCAGGCTTGTACGAATCGTCATAACTGACCAACGGCAAGACCGCAAACTGCTTGGCGCCTAATTCATCAAAGGCTTGCGAATATGTTTGCGACACCGCGGCCGGATCGCTGCTGGCCGCAACAATCAAAACGATTTTTGAATTTTCACCGCCAGACAATTCCAAAAATCGTTTGAGAATCAATTTATCGTGCACACGATCTTCTGCACCTCCAATGATCAATAACTTGCCATTGGACGATTTGATTTCAGCGGCTGACGCATAAGGCCATGCGGCCAACCAAGCCAAGTTTAAAAAAAGATCTCTTCTCTTCATTTAAACCATTTTATGTAATAAATAAAACGATTCAAGCATTACATAGCGGCATAAGTCATTGCGGCACACATGGCAACAATACAAAACATAATGAAAATTTCTAACGCGTTGTTATTAACCGGTTGTACTTTGATAGAAAGTGCAGAATGGGTCGAATAAAAATGAATCAACCCGTCCAAAGAAGAAATATCAACCTCTTGATATCGATTGGTCAATTTCCATTGATGAACCGGAAACTCACCAGTTTCATCGACTTTATAACCCAATGATTTTATTTTTTTGAGGGTTTCGTTTTTCAGGCGCACCAGCTCAGGGTTTTGATGGAGTAAAACCAACCGATCTTGCTCATTGCTCATGACTGCGCTGTGGCCCATTCCTCAATCCCATTGACATCTTTGTAAAGATGCAATTTTATCGTTAACGCACCATGCAAGGCCGTTTGGGATCGAACTTCCAACCGGGGATTAAATACTGCATGGCCAGGGCATCGTCACGCGAACCCAAGCCATGTTTTAAATAAAGCTGATGGGCTTTTTCAACCTCTGTCCAATTCAAGGTCACGCCCAAACCTGGTTTTTTGGGAACTTGAACGTGTCCGTTGATGATTTGCAAAGGCTCCTGAGTCAAACCCTGCCCGTCTTGCCAAATCCAGTGCGTGTCAATCGCCGTGACTTTGCCCGGGGCTGCGGCGGCGACATGGGTGAACATCGCCAAGGACACATCAAAGTGGTTGTTGGAGTGCGAACCCCACGTCAAACCCCAATCGCGGCAGGTTTGCGCCACCCGCACCGAACCCGCCATGGTCCAAAAATGCGGATCGGCCAACGGAATGTCCACGCTTTGCAGCGACAGCGAATGCACCATTTGGCGCCAATCGGTGGCCACCATGTTGGTGGCGGTCGGCAAGCCAGTGGCGCGGCGAAATTCAGCCATGATTTCGCGGCCACTGAACCCTTCTTCTGCCCCACAAGGATCTTCGGCATAGGCCACGACGCCATGCATGTCGCGCATCAAACGAATCGCGTCTTTGAGCAACCAGCCGCCATTGGGGTCTAAGGTGATGCGCGCTTGCGAAAAATGCTCGTGCAAAGCAGTGACGGCTTCAATCTCGGCCTCACCCGCCAAAACACCACCTTTGAGTTTGAAATCATTGAAGCCATATTTGTCGTGCGCAGCTTGTGCCAACTCGACCACGGCTTGTGGTGTCATGGCTTTTTCGTTGCGCAGGCGAAACCACGCTTGATCGGCATGAGGCTCGCTGCGGTAGGGCAAATCGGTTTGCGTTCTGTCGCCAATGAAAAACAAGTAGCCCAGCATTTCTACCGAATCGCGTTGCTGGCCTTCGCCCAACAAGGCCGCCACAGGAACGCCCAAATGCTGCCCCAGCAAATCGAGCAAGGCCGATTCAACCGCCGTGACGGCGTGAATTGCAATTCGCAAATCAAAGGTTTGCAGGCCCCGCCCACCAGAATCTCGGTCGGCAAAGCGCGCTTGCATGGCATTCAAAATTGCTTGGGTGTTGCCAATGTTTTGCCCCACCACCAACTCCGTGGCATCTTGCAGCGTGGCGCGAATTTTTTCGCCTCCGGGCACCTCACCCACGCCGGTGTTGCCCGCACTGTCGGTCAAGACCAATAAATTACGGGTGAAATAAGGCGCATGCGCCCCCGACAAATTGAGCAACATGCTGTCTTGGCCCGCCACAGGAATCACTTGCAATTTCGTTACAACAGGTGCGCTAGATACAGACATGAAAACCCTTTTGAATGAAATACTGCCTCAGATGGTAACCCGCCCCAATTTAGTTCATCCGCGCTGATTGAACCAAGTCAACCCCTCTCGCGTGGCGTTGGGTTGCACACCTCGGGCGGGGCGATATTCACAACCCACCCAACCGTGCCAGCCACAGGCTTGAGACACCTGATCGATGACATCGAATAAGTGATCAAAACAAACTTCGCCTTGGTCCGGCTCGTGGCGCAATGGAACGCCCGCGATTTGAAAATGTCCAACCCGCGCGGTGGGTAAGTATTTTCGAATTTGCATCTCCAAATCACCTTCCATGATTTGGCAGTGATACAAATCCATTTGCACTTTGATATTGGGCAAACCCAAGCGCTCTACCAAGTCATGCGCTTGGGCTTGGTAATTTAAAAAATACCCCGGCATATCGCGCACGTTGATGGGTTCAATCAACACATTGCAATGCATGTGCGCTGCTTGCTCGGCGGCCCATTTCAAATTGGCGCAATAAGTTTCCACCAGCAACTCTGGCGTTGCGTGGTTGGGTTTTATGCCAGCCATGACGTGAATATTTGGACACTGCAAACGATCGGCATATTCCAGCGCCTGCAAAAACCCAGTTTGAAACTCTTTTTCGCGTCCAGCAATACACGCCATGCCACGTTCACCCGCATCCCAATTGCCGGGCGGGGCATTGAATAAAACCTGCTTCAACCCCTCATCATTCAAACGTTGATTGATTTCTTGAGCCGCAAAAGCATAAGGAAAAAGAAATTCAACGGCCTTGAATCCGTCCTGCGCAGCGGCGGCAAAACGATCCAAAAATTCATACTCGTTGTAGAGCATGCTTAAATTGGCGGCAAAACGTGGCATATTTCTTCTTTATTCCTGATGAATCTGAAAACTCGGATTTAAACTCATTTTTTTACCGTGAGCCCCATTGAATGACGCCCGATCTGACCATCGTTTGTTTTTGTGCTGCTTGGTGTCGCACCTGCGATGACTACACAAAAGTCGTCCAACAATTAAAAAATCACTTTGGCGATCGGGTGAATCTTCAATGGCTAGACATTGAAGACGAAAGCGATACGGTGGGCGATGTTGACATTGAGAACTTTCCAACGCTGTTGATTTCAACGCCTACTCAAGTGCATTTTTTTGGCACCGTGTTGCCTTTTGAAAACACCGC
>CAIYFE010000178.1 GCA_903925445.1 uncultured Burkholderiales bacterium
AAAGCGGCGCGGGTAGAGGCTTGCACGTCTCGGCGGTCGTCGCGAAAGACGGTTTGTTTGAGGTCAAAACGTTTGCCAGTGGCCGGCATGAATTGCCACATGCCGCTGGCACGCGCGCCAGACACCGCTTGTGGGTTGAAGGCACTTTCAATGAAGGGCAGCAAAGCCAACTCGCTGGGCATCTTGCGCTGCTCGAGTTCATCGACGATGTAAAACAGGTATTTGCTTGAGCGCTCGCTCATGCGTTGGATGTAATCGGGCTTGTTGGCATACCACTGGGTTCGATCTTGGACCAAGTCGTTGTCCAAGTCGGGCATGGCAAAGCCTTTGCGAATGCGCTCCCACAAGTCGTTGGGTAGCTTGACGCTGGCCACGCCGGGACGTTGGGCGTTGCCTTTGCTGATGGGGCTCAGACCCGGCGCCAAAGGTGGTGATCCATCAGCGTTGGGAGGTGGAAGGTTGGCGCAACCGCTGATAAACACAAACACCAAAACGCTGAGAAATGCTTTCATCTGAAATCGTTCTTCCATTGACGCAGGGCTGCAAACACAGCCACATCGTCTTGTTGAGCTTGTTCACTCAGTCCCGCATGGCGAGCGACTGAGTGACGGATTGCGGCTTGGCGCGAGCGCAAAAACGGGTTGATGCGCAATTCAAGGCCAAGCGGGGTGGGCAACGTGGGTTTCCCTTGCGCTCGAAGCTGCTGGCAGTGCGCGGTGTAGTTCTGCAAATCGATGTTGTCAGGTTCTACGGCAGCGGCGAATCGCAAATTGGACAAAGTGTACTCGTGCGCACAGCACACGCGGGTGTTGCTCGCCAGGTCAGCCAAAACGCTTAAGCTGTGGAGCATTTGAGCGGGCGTGCCTTCAAACAGGCGTCCACATCCGCCTGAAAACAAGGTGTCGCCGCAAAACAAAACGGGTGCGGGTTGCGCTTGGGGCAGGTGATAAGCCACATGGCCCGCGGTGTGTCCGGGCACGTCGATGACTT
Source organism: uncultured Burkholderiales bacterium (assembly GCA_903925445.1). GTDB lineage: Bacteria > Pseudomonadota > Gammaproteobacteria > Burkholderiales > Burkholderiaceae_C > Limnohabitans. Next base: position 991 of record CAIYFE010000178.1, read on the forward strand.
CCACCCTTTGTCCCAGCAGTTCAAAGTGGCTGCCTTGGTTGACGCGTGTGTGAGCCAGCCCCCAATCTTCGCTGTCCGAGGTGTAGACCTGTGCGCCCGTGGCTTGGCACAGCTCGTCCACGCCGCCCGTGTGGTCAGCGTGGTGGTGGGTGACTAGAATCGCGCCCAGTTGGAGATTCAAAGCAGACAGCGCGGCCAACACGGGCTTTGCGTCACCTGGGTCAACCACCACCGCATGGTCGTCTTGTCGCCACAACCATATGTAGTTGTCTGTGAAGGCACTCAGCGCAATCAATTCCATGACATCAACACCTTTAAAACCCGATAGTTTGCACGATTGGCTGATGACACCCGTTGGCCAATACCTGCTGCAATGGGAGCAGCAGCAAATGGATGCGCAGCTGGTGGATGTTTTTGGTTTCCACGCCGTGCAGTTGGGTTGGGCTGAATTAGACGCTTTGCGCAGCAACCGCATGCCCCACCGTTGGCTTGCCTTGACGCACGCAACGGGCAACTGGCAAGCCAATGCCGCGCTGGTGACCGATTCGGTGGCGCTGCCTTTTTCGGATGCCAGCTTGGACTTGGTGGTTTTGCCCCACACTTTGGAGCTCAGCCGCGATCCCCATGCCACTTTGCGCGAAGTCGAGCGTGTGTTGGTGCCCGAAGGACGCGTGGTGATTTGTGGTTTCAATCCGGCCAGCCTTTGGGGATTGCGCCGCCAAGTGGCGTTGGGTCTGCCCAAACGCCACGAGATGATTGGCCTGTGGCGCTTGCGCGATTGGTTGCAGTTGCTCAGCTTTGAGGTGACTTCGCAACACATGGGCAGCTATCGCCCCGCCTTGAAATCGCTGCGTTGGTTGCAGCGCATGGCATGGATGGATGCGGCTGGTTCGCGCTGGTGGCCAATTTTTGGGGCGAGTTATTGCGTGGTGGCCACCAAACGCGTGCGGGGCATGCGCCTGCTCGAACCCGTTTGGAAAAGACCGAGCAGCCGAGCTGCACGAGCGGTGACCACCGCTTCAAAAGGAATGAAATGAAAGTTGAGATCTACACCGATGGCGCTTGCAAAGGCAACCCAGGCCCAGGCGGCTGGGGCGTGTTGTTGCGCGCCAGTGGAGGGCAAGAAAAGGAACTGTTCGGCGGCGAGTTGGACACCACCAACAACCGCATGGAGTTGATGGCGGTGATCCAAGCCCTGCAATCGCTCAAACGGCCGTGCGAAATTGATTTGTACTTGGACAGCGAATATGTGCGCAAAGGCATCACCGAATGGGTGCATGGCTGGAAAGCGCGCGGCTGGCGAACAGCGGCCAAGCAACCCGTGAAAAATGTCGAACTTTGGCAAGCGCTGGATGCTTTGGTGCACGGTGGGGCACATCAAATTCATTGGCACTGGGTCAAAGGACATGCCGGGCATGTGGACAACGAACGCGCAGACGGTCTAGCCAACCGGGGTGTGGACATGGCTTTGTCGTCCCGGTGACGCAACTTGAATGTGAAGATTTTGTAAAAACCAAGGACTTAAGGGTTTTTGCTGAGTTAAGCCGCACTTAATCACTTTTTGAACTGTTACATTGCTGAATTGGGATTTTTCAGATTGATCAGTTGTCATGTCTTACGCCTCCAAAACCAGCAAATCCAAGCGACTTTTTGCGGGAATTGCACTTCTCATCGCAGC
>CAIYFE010000179.1 GCA_903925445.1 uncultured Burkholderiales bacterium
ACGACAAATGGGGCATCAAACGCGGTTTGATGACCACCGTTCACGCGGCCACTGCGACGCAAAAAACCGTCGATGGTCCTTCCAACAAAGATTGGCGCGGCGGTCGTGGCATTTTGGAAAACATCATTCCTTCCAGCACGGGCGCGGCCAAAGCCGTGGGCGTGGTGATTCCTGCGCTGAACAAAAAACTCACGGGCATGTCTTTCCGCGTGCCCACCAGCGATGTGTCGGTGGTTGACTTGACCGTCGAGTTGAACAAGGAAGCCTCATACGCCGAGATCTGCGCCGAAATGAAAGCACAGAGCCTTGGCGCGTTAAAAGGCGTGCTGGGTTACACCGAAGACAAAGTGGTGGCCACCGATTTCCGTGGCGAGCCATGCACCAGCGTGTTTGACGCCGATGCGGGTATCGCCTTGGACAGCACCTTCGTGAAAATCGTCAGCTGGTACGACAACGAATGGGGCTACTCCAACAAGTGTTTAGAAATGGTGCGCGTGATCGCCAAGTAAGGCGCTCAGGCTGCTTCTAGCGCCATCACACCCGTCGCTGTGTTTGAAATTGGAATGTGATAGTTTTGATGCACCAGCGACGCGGTGTTGCCCAAGGCGCCCCGCATGGCGAGCCACATCATGAGCTCAACGCCTTGCGTTCCGGTCTTTTCGACCAATTCATGAATGCTGAACTGCGTGGCCCAAGCGGGGTTGTCTTGCAGGCTTTGCATGAATTCCAAATCAAATTTTTTGTTGATGAAGCCCGCGCGTTCGCCGTCCAGTTGATGGCTCAAACCGCCCGTGCCAAGCACCACCACATTCAAATCGCTGTCCCAGCTGCGAATGGCTTCGCCCACGGCTTGCCCCAACTTGTAGCAACGCTTGGCTGAGGGCAGCGGGAACTGAACCGTGTTGATGCACACAGGCACGGTCAACACGGGGCACACGTCATCGGGCCAGAACAATTTGAGCGGCAAGGTGAACGCGTGATCCACCAACATTTCTTGGCACGTCACAACGTCAAACTCTTGTTCAACCAAATGGTTGATGATGTGCCAGGACAAATCGGGTGCGCCTTGAAATGGCGGCAACGTGGGAATGCCCCAACCCTCATCGGCATTGTTGTATTGCGCGGCTGCGCCCACGGCAAAGGTGGGCATCTTGTCGAGGAAAAAGTTCAGTCCGTGGTCGTTGTAAAAAACCACCGCCACATCGGGTTTTTTCTCTTTCAACCACGCGTGAATGGGTGGAAATCCATCAAAAAATGGCTTCCAGTAAGGATCTTGCTGAATGCCTTTGGCAATCGCACCGCCAATCGATGGGATGTGTGAGCTGGCCAAGCCGCCAATGAGTTTTGCCATGTTTGTTCTCCTCGTGTTTATTGATTTGCCGCCGCACAAAGCTTGGCTTTGAAGGCTTCTTTGGTCATGCCGGTTTGCAACGCGCCCAAGTCTTGGACGTCCAGCCCCAAAATGCCGGCAAATTTGGCCAAGTAATAGACGTTGCCCCCTGCAGCCAACAAGCCCAAGACGTTGCGGGTGCGAATGGCGTTGGCTTGTTGTTCGTTGAGTCCGTATTGCTGCATATAGGCCTCTTCGTTGGCTTTGAACGCCGCTCGGTGTTCCGCCGAATTGAACGAATAACACATCTTGTTGAGTGCATAGCCTTTTTGGGCTTGGTCACCATCGAACAGCGTGGTACCCCAAATCGCGTTTGTGCTCATACCGGTCTCCTTGAAATTGTGTTGTGCAATGAGCGGGACTGTCGCTCGTTTA
>CAIYFE010000180.1 GCA_903925445.1 uncultured Burkholderiales bacterium
AACCTATGGCCCCAAAGGCATTGGCGCTCTGTATGTGCGCCGTAAACCGCGCATTCGCTTGGAAGCCCAAATGCACGGCGGCGGTCACGAGCGCGGCATGCGCAGCGGCACTTTGCCCACACACCAATGCGTGGGCATGGGCGAAGCCTTCCGCTTGGCGAAATTGGAAATGGCGCAAGACTTGGCGAAAACCAAGGCTTTGCAACAGCGCTTGCTCAACGGCTTGAAAGACATCGAACAGGTGTTTGTCAACGGCAACTTAGAGCACCGCGTGCCTCACAACCTCAACATCAGCTTCAACTATGTTGAGGGCGAGTCGCTCATCATGGGCATCAAAGGTTTGGCTGTGTCGTCGGGTTCGGCATGTACATCGGCGAGCTTGGAGCCCAGCTATGTGTTGCGCGCCTTGGGTCGCAGCGACGAGTTGGCGCACAGCAGCCTGCGCATGACGATTGGCCGCTTCACCACCGAAGAAGAAATCGACTACGCGATTGCCACCATTCGCGAAAACGTCGCCAAACTGCGTGACTTGAGCCCTCTGTGGGACATGTACAAAGAAGGCATCGACATCAGCACCATCCAATGGGCTGCACACTAATTTGAGAACGGGAGTTCACCATGGCATACAGCGAAAAAGTCATTGATCACTACGAAAACCCACGCAACGTCGGCTCTTTTGACAAAGGCGACGACTCGGTGGGCACGGGCATGGTCGGCGCACCAGCTTGCGGCGACGTGATGAAGTTGCAAATCAAGGTCAATCCGCAAACCGGTGTGATCGAAGATGCGCGTTTCAAAACCTACGGATGCGGCTCGGCCATTGCATCGTCTTCGTTGGTGACCGAATGGGTCAAGGGCAAAACCTTGGACGAAGCCGCAGCGCTCAAAAACAGCGAAATCGCCGAAGAGTTGGCACTGCCTCCGGTCAAAATTCACTGCTCCATCTTGGCCGAAGACGCCATCAAGGCCGCAGTGGACGATTACAAAAAGAAACACGCAGCTTAAAGCGCCAACTTCCAACACAACGAGAACAACATGGCAGTCACTTTGACAGAAGCCGCAGCGCGCCACGTCACGCGTTACTTGGCCAAACGGGGCAAGGGCTTGGGGGTGCGTTTGGGCGTCAAAACCACGGGTTGCTCGGGCTTGGCTTACAAGCTGGAGTATGTGGACGAGTCCGAACCCGAAGACGTGGTGTTTGAAAACCACGGCGTCAAAGTATTGATCGATCCCAAGAGCTTGGCTTACATCGACGGCACAGAACTCGATTTTGTGCGCGAAGGTTTGAACGAAGGCTTCAAGTTCAACAACCCCAACGAACGAGACCGCTGCGGTTGCGGCGAATCGTTCCGCATTTGACGTGGGCACCGCGGATCAACCGCTGTCTGCGCAATTGGCGGTCAGCGACTTTGAACTGTTTGGCCTGACCCAGCAATTTGCTCTGGAGCGCGCTGCACTCGATCTGCGTTGGAAAGAGCTGCAACGCCAAGCGCATCCCGACAAATTTGCCTCGCAAGGTGCGGCTGCTCAGCGCGTGGCCATGCAGTGGTCGGTGCGCATCAACGAGGCCTACCAGCGCTTGAAAGATCCGCTGCGCCGCGCTGCTTATTTGTGCGAATTGGGCGGTGTGCCCATCCAAGCCGAAAACAACACGGCCATGCCCGCAGCATTTTTGATGCAACAAATGCAATGGCGCGAAGCGCTGGACGAGGCCCAAGATGCAGCCGCTTTGCAAAGCCTGTACGAAGAAGTCAAAGCCTCCAAACGCGATGCGTTGGCGCGTTGCGAACAATGCCTCGACCATTCGCACGATGTCAAACAAGCCGCGCAAGAGGTGAGGGCGCTGATGTTCATCGAACGCTTTGCCCACGACCTAGAAAATCGAATCGACCTATTCGACACACACTGACAGCGAGAATCAAAAAAAATCATGGCGTTGTTACAAATTTCTGAACCCGGTCAAGCCCCCGATCCGCACCAACGGCGCATTGCGGTGGGCATCGATTTGGGCACCACCCATTCGTTGGTGGCTGCCATGCGCAACGGCGTGGCCGAGTGTTTGCCCGACAACGAGGGACACGTGATCTTGCCTTCTGCGGTGCGCTATTTGGAGGGCGGTGGCCGTCACATTGGACGTGCGGCTTTGCAAGGGCAACTTGAAGATCCACAAAACACTTTGGTGTCGGTCAAGCGCTTCATGGGGCGCAGCGTGGCCGACATTGCCAACCGCGACAAACTTCCCTTTGCGCTGGTGGACAAGCCTGGCATGTTGGGCATTCAAACGCGTGCTGGAGAAAAATCTCCCGTAGAAGTCAGCGCCGAAATCTTGGCCACTTTGCGTTACCGCGCCGAAGACACCTTCAACGACGATTTGTATGGCGCGGTCATCACCGTGCCTGCGTATTTTGACGATGCGCAACGCCAAGCCACCAAAGATGCGGCTCAGTTGGCAGGCTTGAATGTGCTGCGTTTGATCAACGAACCCACGGCAGCGGCCATTGCTTATGGCTTGGATCAGTCCAGCGAAGGCGTGTACGCTGTTTACGACTTGGGCGGTGGCACTTTTGATATTTCTATTTTGCGTTTGAGCCGTGGCGTGTTTGAAGTGTTGTCCACCGGTGGCGATTCGGCCTTGGGCGGCGACGATTACGACCGCGCTTTGGCGCAATGGGT
>CAIYFE010000181.1 GCA_903925445.1 uncultured Burkholderiales bacterium
CGCCTGGGCGTGGGTCAGCCTTTGGTCGAAAAAGGCGTGAGCTGGAACATTGGCCGTACTTTTTTGAAAGAAGAAGAGGTCTACCAATTCAACCTCGTGCCAGAGCCCGGCCACAAGCGCCCCGGCATGATCAACTTGCAGCAATATTATTTAGAAGAAGCCTTGGTCGCCCGTGCCATTGAGCTGGGGGTGGACATTCGCTGGAAATGCAAGGTGGTCGGCGTGCAAAGCCACGCGCACCACGCCAGCATCACGGTAGAAAGCCCCGATGGCAGCTTTGAGATAGAAGCCGATTGGTTGATCGTGGCCGATGGTGCGCGCAGCCCCATTCGACACATGTTGGGCTTGGACATTGAAGGGCATGTGTTCAAAGACCGCTTTTTGATCGCCGATGTGGTCATGAAAGCCGACTTCCCGGCCGAGCGTCGCATGTGGTTTGATCCACCGTTTCACCCCGGTCAAAGCGTGTTGCTGCACAAACAAGCCGACAACGTGTGGCGCATCGATTTCCAGCTGGGTTGGGATGCCGATCCGCAAGAAGAAACCAAACCCGAGCGCGTGCTGCCTCGCATCAAAGCCATGTTGGGCGATGAGCGACCTTTCGAGCTGGAGTGGGTCAGCATTTACACCTTCCAATGCCGTCGCATGAAAAACTTTCGCCATCAGCGCTTGTTGTTCACCGGCGATGCCGCGCACCAAGTCTCGCCATTTGGCGCGCGCGGTGCCAATTCGGGCTTGCAAGACACCGATGCGTTGATGTGGAAATTGGCCTTGGTCATGCGCGGTCTGGCGCCTGAGCGCTTGCTCGACAGCTACGACATCGAGCGTGCCTACGCGGCCGATGAAAACATTTTAAATTCCACCCGCTCGACCGACTTCATCACGCCCAAGAGCAACACCAGCCGTGTTTTTCGCAATGCAGCGCTGGAGCTGGCGCGGCATCACCCGTTTGCGCGCAAGTTGGTCAATTCGGGGCGCTTGTCGGTGCCCAGCTTCATCACGTTGTCGCCCCTGAACACGCCCGATGTTGACGCGTTTGAAGGCCACATGCTGCCCGGCGCACCGATGGACGACGCCCCCGTGTTGAACCAAGGTCGCGACGCTTGGTTGCTCGATCACTTGGGCCACCAATTCCAGTGCTTGATCTACGTCGAGGACGTGGCGCAACTGGACGCCAGCACCTTGGCTGCGTTGCGCGATTTGGCCGCTGCACCGATTGCCATTCAATCTTTGGTGATCAGCCGCAAAGCGGCGCAGGTGCAAGGTGCGCAAGTCTTGGTCGATGCGCAAGGCCACTTTGCCAAACGCTACGACGCAAAAGCCGGCAGCACCTGGTTGGCGCGTCCGGATCAACACATTTGCGCACGCTGGCGCCATTTCAACGCAGCAGCGGTGCAAGCGGCGCTGCAACATGCGGTTTGCAAAGCCTAAAAAGGACACGACATGTCGCAACTCAATCTTCAACCTAACTTCAACGAAAGCGGCAAACGCTACTTTCGCGACTTCACGCCTGGCGACGATTTTTACGAAGCCCTGATCGACACCCACCGCAACTTGACCGACGAACAAAGCCAGCTGGTCAATGCCAAATTGATTTTGCTGTTGGCCAACCACATCGGCGACATGCACGTGCTGCGCCAAGCCATTCAACTGGCGCGCGCCGATGTTGCACAACCCGAGTCTTGAAAGGACCTGCACCATGAAGATTCAAAAAATTCACCACGTGGCCTACCGTTGCAAAGATGCCAAAGAAACGGTGTCTTGGTATGTCAAGCACCTGAACATGGATTTCGTCTTGGCCATTGCAGAAGACTTGGTGCCCAGCACCAAAGCGCCCGATCCCTACATGCATGTGTTTTTAGATGCGGGCGGCGGCAATGTGTTGGCATTTTTCGAATTGCCCAATTCGCCCGCAATGGGACGCGACCCCAATACGCCCGATTGGGTGCAGCACATCGCGTTCAAGGTGGCGTCTCTTCAAGAATTGGAAGACACCAAGGCGCGCTTGCAAGCAGCAGGCATTGAGGTGGTGGGCGTGACCGATCACACCATCTTCAAATCGATTTACTTCTTCGACCCCAACGGCCATCGCCTTGAGTTGGCCTGCGATGTGGGCACGCCCGAGATGTACAAAAACTTGGACGAGGTCAAATGGGACATGCTCGAAGAATGGAGCAAAACCCGCCGCGCCCCCAAGCACGCGGCTTGGATGCACAAAAAAGAATTTGATTAAGCGGGCGAGCTTGTTTTGGGCTTGAAATCGCAATAAGCCGCAACCGCGCATTGCCAGCACAGCGGCTTGCGCGCTTGGCACACATAGCGGCCATGCAAGATGAGCCAATGGTGCGCATCCACCAAATAAGCGGGTGGAATGCGTTGCAGCAATCCCATTTCAACGTCGTAAGGTGTTTTGCCCGGCGCCAAGCCCGTGCGGTTGCCCATGCGAAAAATATGCGTGTCCACCGCCATCGTGGGTTCGCCAAAGGCCACATTGAGCACCACGTTGGCCGTTTTGCGGCCAACGCCGGGCAGCGCTTGCAGCGCCTCGCGCGTTCTTGGCACAACGCCGCCGTGCTCGGACACCAAAATTTCGCAAGTTTGCATCAGGTGTTTGGCCTTGCTTTTGTACAAACCAATGGTTTTGATGTGCGCTTCTAACCCTGCCAAGCCTAAATCTAAGATTTTTTGCGGTGTGTTGGCGATGGGAAAAAGCCTTCGAGTGGCCTTGTTCACGCCCACATCGGTGGCTTGGGCGCTGAGCAAAACGGCCGCGAGCAGTTCAAACACGCTGGTATATTCCAACTCTGTGTTGGGCTGCGGATTGGCTGCTTTCAGCGTCGCGAAAAAAGGCTCAATGTGCTGTGTTTTCATTCGCTGATTATTTCCCATGCAATTCGCTGATCGCCTCAACAACGTCGAAACTTCTGCCATTCGTGAACTTTTCAAGCTGCTGGGCAAGCCCGGCATCATCAGTTTTGCGGGAGGCTTTCCGGACAGCGCCATGTTTGACGTCGAGGGCATTCGCCAAGCCAGCGCTCAAGCGCTCGCGCAAGAACCCGGTGCTGCCTTGCAATACGGCGCCACCGAAGGCTACAACCCGTTGCGCGAACAACTGGCTGCTTTCATGGCCTCCAAAGGCGTTAAAAACCTGACGCCTGAAGGTTTGATTGTCACCACCGGAAGCCAGCAAGCTTTGGATTTGATTGCCAAAACCTTGCTCGACCCCAACGATGTGGCCTTGGTGGAAGCGCCCACTTTTTTGGCGACCATCCAATGTTTTCGTTTGTATGGCCCCCAAGTCGTGGGCGTGCCCATTGATGCACAAGGCGTGCAGGTGGATCAACTCGAAGCCTTGATCGTCAAGCACCGCCCCAAACTGGTCTACCTCATTCCAACTTTTGGCAACCCCAGCGGTGCCACCTTGAGCTTGGCACGCCGTTTGCGCGTGTTGGAGTTGGCTGTGCAATACCAAACCGTTGTGGTGGAAGACGATCCGTATGGCGACTTGTATTTTGGCGAGGCACCACCGCCTTCTTTGTTGGCTTTGAGCGAGCAGGTGCCGGGCAGCCGCGATTGGCTCATCCATTGCGGCTCTTTGAGCAAAGTGTTGTCCCCCGGTTTGCGCGTGGGCTGGATGATTGCGCCGCCCGATGTGTTGGCGCGCGCCACCATGTGCAAACAGTTCAGCGATGCGCACACCTCCACATTCGCGCAAGCCACGGCGGCGCATTACCTCAAGTCGGGTCGCATGCCTGAGACCTTGAACACCGTGCGTCGCGTGTACGGCGAGCGCGCCCAAGCCATGGGCGAAGCCTTGCAGCAAGAAATGGGAGACGCTTTGCAATTCACCCAGCCTCAAGGGGGCTTGTTTTTCTGGGCACAGCTCACGGGCGCGCACGGACGTTTGCGCGATGGCAACGTGTTGGCGCAACGTGCCATCGAAAAAGGCGTGGCTTTTGTGCCGGGCGCACCGTTTTATGCCAACAACCCCGACGCTTCCACCATCCGCTTGAGTTTTGCCACCGCCGATGTGGCAAAAATCAAAGAAGGCATTGCAAGGCTAGGCCAAGCCTTGGTTTAACCCGTGATGGCTTGGTAGGCGGCCGCGTCCATCAACGCTTGCAGCTCGGAAGGTTGGCTGAGTTTGACTTTGTAAAACCAACCCGCGCCTTCGGGGTCGGTGTTGGCCAAGGACGGATCGGCTTGCAAGGCATCGTTGATCGCCACGATTTCTAAGCTTGCAGGCATGTGCACATCGGCGGCGGCTTTGACCGATTCGACAATACCTGCCACATCGCCTTGCGCAAAACTGGCGCCCGCAGGGGCGAAATCGACAAACACAATGTCGCCCAAGGTGTCTTGCGCGTGTTGGGTGATGCCCACGAAAGCCTCATCGCCTTCGACGCGCACCCACGTGTGTTCTGCGTGGTATTTGTTCATGGCTTACATCCCGCTGTAGTTGGGACCGCCGCCGCCTTCGGGCGTGACCCAAACGATGTTTTGCGTGGGGTCTTTGATGTCGCAAGTTTTGCAATGCACACAGTTTTGCGCATTGATTTGCAAGCGGTCTGAATGGTCGTCGTTTTTCACAAACTCATACACGCCCGCAGGGCAGTAGCGGCTTTCGGGGCCTGCAAATTTGCTCAAGTTGATGTTGACCGGCACCGTCGCATCTTTGAGCGTGAGGTGAGCGGGTTGGTTTTCTTCGTGGTTGGTGTTACTCACAAACACGCTGCTCAAGCGATCAAACGTCAGTTGGCCATCGGGCTTGGGGTAGTCAATTTTTGGGCTGGTGCTGGCAGGCTGGAGCGCCAAGTGATCGGCTTTGTGGCCGTGCAAAGTCCAAGGCGGGCTGCTCACGCCAATCTTGGGCAGCAACCATTGTTCGATGCCCGTCATCAGCGTGCCAACGGTCTTGCCTTTTTTGAACCACAGTTTGAAGTTGCGGTATTGGTGGAGTTCTTTGAACAACCAGCTTTTCTCGAAGGCGGCAGGGTAGGCGCTGAGTTCATCGTGTGCGCGACCCGCGGTGACGGCGTCATACGCCGCCTCGGCGGCCAAGGCACCACTTTTGATGGCGGCGTGGCTGCCTTTGATGCGCGCAGCGTTCAAATAACCTGCATCGCAGCCCAGCAAAGCGCCACCGGCAAACACAGTTTTGGGCAACGCTTGCGGTGTGCCGTTGTTGATTGCACGGGCGCCATAGCTGATGCGTTTGCCGTCCTCTAGGTGCGCGCGAATGGCAGGGTGGGTTTTCCAGCGCTGCATTTCTTCGAAAGGGCTCATCCAAGGGTTTTGGTAATCCAGACCCAACACAAATCCCAAGGTGACTTTGTTGTCTTCGAGGTGGTACAAAAATCCGCCACCAAAGCTGTCGTCTTGGATGGGCCAGCCTGAGGTGTGAACAACCAAGCCGGGTTTGGCCTTGGCGGGATCGACTTCCCACAATTCCTTGATGCCGATGGCATACGTTGGGGTGTCGCGGCCTTCGTTGAGTTTGAACTTGGCAATCAGTTGTTTGCCCAAATGCCCGCGAGCGCCTTCGGCAAACAGGGTGTATTTGGCGTGCAGCTCCATGCCGAGTTGGAAGTTTTCGGTCGGTTGACCATCTTTGCCCACGCCCAAATTGCCCGTGGCCACACCTTTGACCGAACCGTCGTCGTTGTAGATGACTTCTGCGGCAGCAAAACCAGGAAAAATCTCAACGCCCAATGATTCAGCGTGTGCCGCCATCCACTTGACCACATTGCTCAAAGACACCACGTAGCAGCCGTGGTTGTGGAAATTGCGGGGCATCAACCAACCGGGCGTGCGGGTGGCACCGGTTTCGCTCAAAAACAAAACTTCGTCGTCGGTGACTTCTTGGTTCAGCGGGCAGCCCAACTCTTTCCAGTTGGGAATGAGTTCGGTGATGGCTTTGGGGTCCATGACCGCGCCCGACAAAATGTGCGCGCCTGGCTCGGAGCCTTTTTCAAGCACCACCACCGATACATCGGTGCCTTTTTCGGCAGCCAATTGTTTGATGCGAATGGCAGCGGCCAAACCGCTGGGGCCACCGCCCACGATCACGACGTCGTATTCCATCGCTTCACGCGGGCCAAATTGCGCCAAAATTTCTTGATGTGTCATAGTGCTTTTTCAGGCAGGTTGTCAGAGTTGCGACAGATTTTATGCGGAGCAGTCCAGTCGCCTTATCAGCACTTGTCATAATGAACCATCACCTTTTGGAGGCATCAATATGGCTTACAGCATCGATTTGTCGGGTCGCATCGCATTGGTTACGGGCGCTTCAAGCGGTTTGGGCAAGCAGTTTGCTAAAACTTTGTCACGCGCTGGCGCCGCGGTGGTGCTGGCCAGCCGCCGCGAGGAAAAACTCAAAGAATTGCGCGCTGAAATTCAAGCCGAAGGCGGCGACGCCCACGTCATTTCGCTGGATGTGACCGACATTGACAGCATCAAGGCCGCTGTTGCCCATGCCGAAACCGAGGTGGGCAGCATCGATATTTTGGTGAACAACTCCGGCGTGAGCACCACGCAACGCATTCAAGACGTCAGCGAAGAAGACTACGACTTCATCTTTGACACCAATGTCAAAGGTTCATTTTTTGTGGCACAAGAGGTGGGCAAACGCATGTTGGCACGCGCCAAAGGTGCTGCGCCTGGTAGCTACACCGGTGGGCGCATCATCAACATTGCCTCGGTCGCGGGTTTGCGGGTGTTGCCGCAAATTGGAGCCTATTGCATGAGCAAGGCGGCGGTGGTGCAAATGACCACAGGGTTGGCCATGGAGGGTGGACGCTTTGGCATCAACGTCAACGCCATTTGACCAGGCTACATCGACACCGAAATCAACCACCACCACTGGTCCACCGAGCAGGGACAAAAACTGGTCAACATGCTGCCACGCAAACGCGTGGGTCATCCTCAAGATTTGGATGCCTTGCTGGTCATGCTGGCCAGCGCAGAGAGCCATTTCGTCAACGGTGCCATCATCACCGCCGACGATGGCTTTGCTTTGTAACTCAGCCCAAGGCTTGCCAAACAGCTTGGTTGTCTTGCAGCCATTGCGTGTACAGCGCGTCATCGCCATGTTGCTTGGGATGAAAGTCGCGCTGACAGTAGGCCAGCAGGGGGCGTGTGAAACGCCGAATGCAGCCTTGGCGCCCAAAAACAAAACGCAGCACTGACCACCAAGTGCGTGGGTGGTGCAGCGTTTTGTCATCCCATAAATTGCGCACGGTTTGGCGCAGGGCATCGGTGGTGAATCGCAGCAGTGCAAAAAAGTACCAAAACACGCGGCGTTGGTAATTGCCCCCCAAGTGCTGGTAGAGATCAAACGCGATGTCGCGGTGCTCCATTTCTTCGGCAGCATGCCAGCGCCACAGGGTTTGCATTTTGGGGTGCGCGTGAAGCAACAAATCGTGCGGTTGATGCATGGACACCATCACATCGTTGCCCAGCACCGAGGTGATGTGCTCGTAGGCAGCCGTCAGTGCCAACTCATGCAAATGCGGTTGGGATGAGTTTTTGGTTTTTCTGTACAACTTCTCGCGTTGTTGGAGCGCGCGATCCGCCCAGGTGTTGTGCAAACCTTGCACGCTCAAGTGGTCGTTGTACTGGCCGTGCAAGAAACGATGCGTGGCCTCCTGGCCGATGAATTTTTTGATGTTGGCACGCAAACGCTCATCTTCTGAAGTCTGGCCGAGTTGCTTTTCGCCCGAACGCACCGAATCAATGAAGAACTGCTCGCCCACGGGAAAGCTCATCGACAAGGCGTTGAAAAATGCGGTCATGAAGGCGTCTTCGCCATTCCAATGGCGCGGAAAACCTTGTTTTAAATCGATGTTGAGTCGCCGAACGGTCAACGAATCGGCGTGGGTCAGCTGGGCAGGTGCGTTCATTTTTTTGGCACGCGACCCATCAGGTAAAACTCGGGGTTGGGTTGCATGCCAATCACATTGGCCATGCGGTTGCTGAGCCCAAAAAATGCCGTGATGGCGGCAATGTCCCACACGTCTTCGTCAGAAAAACCGTGGGCATGCAGGGCTTCAAAATCGTGAGCCTCGACATCGTGGCTGTGCAAACAGACCTTCATGGCGAAGTCCAGCATGGCGCGCTGGCGCGGTGGAATGTCTGCTTTTTTGTAGTTGATGGCCACTTGGTCGGCCACCAAAGGTTTTTTTTCATAAATGCGCAAAATCGCACCGTGCGCGACCACGCAGTAAAGGCAATGGTTGGTGGCGCTGGTGGCGGTGACGATCATCTCGCGCTCGCCCTTGGTCAGCCCTGAATCTTGTTTGAGCATCAGCGCATCGTGATAGGCAAAAAATGCGCGCCATTCGTCGGGGCGGTGTGCCAGTGCTAAAAAAACTTGTGGCACAAAGCCCGCTTTTTCCTGAACTTCGAGAATTTTTTCCCGGATGTCGTTGGGCAAATCTTTGAGCTCAGGGGTGGGGTAACGTTGCATTTTTCCTCCGAATGATTCGGCAGTGATTATGCGTGGATCATGCGGATTTGGCAAAGCGCGTCAGGCGCTCAATGGATGAAATTAAGTTCTCCATGCGA
>CAIYFE010000182.1 GCA_903925445.1 uncultured Burkholderiales bacterium
CCGTGATGAAATCGATTGCTGTGCGTGCATTGGCCATCAACGCACAAAATGATCCGTTCATTCCGCCGAGCAGCTTGCCAACCGCCCAAGATGTCAGTCAACATGTCACCTTGTGGCAAACCGCACACGGTGGCCACGTGGGCTATCCCAGTGCCCCTTGGCCGGGACATGTGTTTGCGTTGCCACAAGCGGTGGCGCGCTGGTTGCAACAAGCGTAAAGAGACAAACGATGGATGAGTTGGTCAAACAAGCCATGCTGAAGTGGCCCAATGTGCCCGATTGCTATGGCTGGTTGGGATTGGACGCTCGCGGCGATTGGTACATGCGCGATGCGCAAGTTCAGGCACTTGGAGAATTTGCGCAGGCCAAAGGTTCACGCCTGACGCATGAAAAACTGATTGGCTTCATTTCTCGCAATTACACCTGCGATTCATTAGGGCAATGGTTTTTTCAAAATGGCCCGCAGCGCGTGTATGTTGCGCTCGAAAACGCGCCCTGGATTTGGCGCATTGCACCTGACGGTACCGTTCAATCCCACACGCAACACACCACACAAGTTCAACGCTGCTTGCTGGATGAGCTCGGCTATTTGTATTTTGAAACTAGCTTAGGTTTGGGTTTGGTCCATACCCAAGATGTATTGGCCGCATCGCAACTCATTGAAAACTCAAATTGGGCGGTGCATACCGTTGCCTATCAAGAACTCCCTGAAATTTACCGTTTCGTTAGAAATCCAACAGACAACAAAAAACCGGCCTGAGCCGGTTTTTGTGAACAGCGCGTCAAAAAATCATTTGGCAGGCGCTTTGGGTTCAGCAAATTTAGCACCACCAGCATTGGCCATGTAAACCACACCGCGTGCAACTTCAAGATCGCTGAAATCGCCGCCGCCTTGTGGGCTCATGTTGCCTTTGCCTTTGAGGGCGGAAGTCAGCAAGGTGTCAAAGCCTTTGCCAATGCGGGAACCCCAAGCGCTGGCATCGCCAAATTTAGGTGCGCCAAGTGCGCCGGCTGCGTGGCATGTGCTGCATTGGGCTTTGAAAACTTCTTCGCCTGAACGGGGCTCGCGATTCTCGTCACGGATTTCAACCGCGCCAACTTTTTGGATGCGAGCTGCCACAGCCTCGGCTTCATTCACAGCACCTGCTTGAGGTTTGTTGCCCGATGTCACGTAGTAAACCAAGCCGATGATGATGATCACAGGCAACACAAAAGAATAAAAAACGGCAAGCAACAACTGCTTAGGCGTTTTAATGGGGCCAGTATGTGCTTCGTCGTGATGGTCACTCATGGTGAGAAATCCTATGGTTTAGCTGGACAAGATTCGAAATTATAACGTTGCCCCTACAATGAGCAGGATATGAAAGCGGCTGTAGCTCAGTGGATAGAGTATTGGCCTCCGAAGCCAAGGGTCGTGGGTTCGATCCCCGCCAGCCGCGCCATATGAACTTAAATACTCTTCAAAATTTCACTTAATTTGATAAAAATATAAATTAACATCTGACTTGTTAAATGCTCGACAACTGAGGCGGCTATGAATAAATATCTAAAACAAGCGATGTTGATTGGACTGCTTGGCTTGTGCCAAGTCGTTGGCGCACAAACTGCGGCGCCAAGTACACTACAGATGATTGAACAACTGAAAGCGCAGCCCCAATCCGGTGGTTTCAAGACCCGAGGCATGCGCAATTTGAGCGTCGAAGCCACCACGGATTCACCTTCAGAAAG
>CAIYFE010000183.1 GCA_903925445.1 uncultured Burkholderiales bacterium
AGCGCCTCGGCCACGTTGTCTTGGATGTATTGAGAAAACCCGTAATCAATGCCCGGAATGGTGTCGAGTTGCTTTTTCAAACGCTTGACCACGTCTTCTCGGGTCACGCCTTTGGGCCACATCGATGGCTCTTTGAATGCGACCGAATACTCTTGATTGAACACCCCCGTTGCATCGGTGCCGTCATCGGGACGGCCAACTTGTGCCGTGACTGTTTTGACTTCAGGTTGGCTGACGAACAGTTCGCGCAATTGGTGGCTCACGCGGGTGGAATACTCCAAGTCGACGGTGGTGGGCAAGGTCACGCGCACCCACAAGTTGTTTTCTTCCAGCGTGGGCAAAAACGAAGTGCCCAAGCGCGTCAACAGCACGATCGCAACAGCAAACGTGCCCAAAGCAGCCAACAGCACCGCTTTGGGATGGTTGAGCAGTTTGCTGACCAAGCGGCGATAGGCCTGCATCACGCGCAGCACGTATTGAGGTTCATGCAACTCGGTCGTACCGCTGTAGGCAAAGGAAGCCATCGCGGGCACCAATGAAAGTGCCAAGGCAATCGAGGCCAACAAGGCAACGCCCATGGTCATGCCCATGGGGTGAAAAATTTTGCCTTCCACCCCGCCCAAAATGAACAAAGGCGAATAAGCCACGATGATGATGCCGGTCGAAAAAATCACCGGGCGTTGAACTTCGGCAACGGCGGCCACGATCGTGTCTGAGAGCTGCTTGTGTTTGCGCTCTTCGATCAAACGAATAATGTTTTCAATCACGATCACCGCGGCGTCCACGATCAACCCAAAGTCAACCGCGCCCAAGGAAATCAAGTTGGCAGGAATGCCCACTTGAATCATGCCAACAAAGGCAGCGCAAAGACCCAAGGGAATCACCATGGCCACAATCAAGGCACCACGAAAATTCGCCAAGAAGGCGTAGAGCACCATCATCACCAAAATAATGCCCACCACCAGGGTGTGCTTGACGGTGTCTACCGTCAGATCGAGCAGGTGTTGGCGATCGTAAAACGGCGTGACTTTGACGCCTGGTGGCAAGCCGCCTTCGTTGATTTCATTGACGCGTTCGCGCACCTTGGCCAGCACCTCGCTGGCGTTGCCACCTCGGCGCATCAAGACGATGGCTTCAACGATTTCATCTTTTTCGTTTTGAGCCACAGAACCCAAACGGGGCGCAAAGCCTGTGACCACATCCGCCACATCGCCAACGCGCACCGCCACCCCGTTGGTGGAGGCAATGACGATGTTGCGAACATCGTCCAAGGTTTTGAGCATGCCCACGCCACGCACCACAACCCGCTGGCTGCCGGTGCTCATGACGTCGCCGCCCGTGTTGCCGTTGCCGTTGCTCACGGCCATCATCAGTTGGTTGAGCGAAATGCCGTATTGCTGCAATTTGGCAGGCTCGGGCATGATTTGGTATTGCTTGACGCGACCACCAAACCCCGTGATGTCAGCGATGCCGGGCACGGTTTTCAAGTTTTTGTAGATGGTCCAGTCTTGCAAGGTTTTGACCGAAGTCAAATCCCAGCCGGGCGCATCAACGCGATAACGCATGACTTCACCCAAGGCATCGGCGTCGGGCGAAAGATTGGGCGTCACGCCGGTGGGCAAACTGGCGTTGCCCAAATACTGCAGCACGTTGTTGCGCGCCACAAACGACGATGTGTTGTCGGTGAATTGCAGCGTGATGACGCTCAGACCAAACAACGAAATCGACCGAAAGGTCTTGACATCGGGCAACCCCGCCAATGCCGTTTCAATGGGAATGGTGAGTTGCTGCTCAACTTCTAAAGTGCTGCGCCCCGGCCACTGGGTAATGACTTGAACGTTCAGCGGTGAAACGTTGGGATAAGGCTCAATCGGCAACTTGCGAAACGCGTTGATGCCGGCCACCAACAATGCAAAACAAATGGCCGCCACCAGCCAGCGGCGGCGAATGACCATGCGCGCAAATCTAAACGGCCCATAGCCGGAAGATCCGTCCATCATGGCTTCACCTGCGCTGCAGCTGAAGCCGCTGCATTGGCTTGGTTGATGCGGTTGGTGTTGATGAGCTCACGGTCAACCAACACACTGCCCTCGTACACCACTTTGTCGCCAGCTTGCACGCCTTTGACGATGGCCAAATGCTCTGCGTCATTGGCAGGCACGACCGCGACCGAAACGCGTTCATAAGTTTTGGCATCGCGTTGCACCAACACAAACGATTCGGCGCCGTCTTGCACCACGGCCGAGCGAGGCACAACGGGCAAATCGCGTGCACCCAAATCGATCTCGGCTTTGGCAAACATATCGGGCTTGAGCAGGCCTTGCGGATTGGGAATGTCCACCCGAACCGCTACCGTGTGCGTTTGTGGGTCTACGGTGGGCGAGACAAAGCTGATGCGTCCTTTGAAACTGCCGTTGGCGTTGGCCGCAGGCACCACCACATTGACCTCTTGTCCTTCACGCAACTTGGACAAATTGATCTCAAACGCATTGCCCAAGAACCACAACATCGACATGTCGGCCACAGCACCAATGCTGTCGCCCGTGTTGAGATAGCCACCGGGATCCATGTTGCGCTTGGTCACACGTCCCGAAATGGGCGAGCTGATGGCCAAGTACTCTTGCGCCACGCCTTTGCTGTCGAGCAAAGCCACATCGGCTTCGGAGGCGCCCAAGATGCGCAATTTGTTGCGCGCGCCCTCAAGCGTGGCTTTGGCATCTTCATACAAATCTTGGGTTGCCTGCGTGTTGAGGGTTTTGACGGCGCGTCGCGCCAACAAATATTCATTTTGTGCGGAGATGAATTCAGGGCTGAACAACCAAGCAATGGGCTGCCCCGCTTGCACAAAGGCGCCTTCGAGCATGGAAATGCGATCCATGCGCCCCGCCACTCGGGCTGAAACTTGGTGCAGGCTCAAACCATTGATGGCCAACTTGCCATTGACCACCAGACGGTCCAAGACTTTTTGCACCTCAACGGGTTGCGCTTGGATGAG
>CAIYFE010000184.1 GCA_903925445.1 uncultured Burkholderiales bacterium
ATTTCCAGCGACCGTTTGGCATAGCAGACTGCCCGCGAGCCAAACGAGACTGAGTCGTCTTCGTCAAACAGCAACACATCCAATCCCTGCAACTTGGCATCGATGGCTGCGGCCAAACCAATCGGTCCACCACCAACCACGATCAAGGGATGGCGCTGCGCGGGGGTGCTCATCAAGTCGGTGGGCGCGCGGTAGGTAAATTTCGGGTAGGTGTAAGAACCCATGTCCGTTGTCTCCTGTTTTTTTAGATGTTTTCGTCTGCCCAGAAGTTTAACATTGGTAAATCGATTTCTCTAAACGAAATTTCAAAAAACCCAAAGGGCACAAAAAAAACACCGCAAGGAGGTTCATAATACCTTCGTATCCAGATGCCGATCCACAAAGTCGGCAAGCCCGTCAAACACACAAGACAAGGTGGGCGCTTGGGCACCAAACAAGGCTTTCAACGCTGCGGCGTCTTCCAATAATCCGTGCAAATAAAGCCCCAATATGCGCCCATTGGCACTTTGCCACGCCACACCCGGCGCGACTTCGATGGCACTTTCTAGGGGCGACAAAGTTCCCCGCACCGCCTGGGTTTGTCCGTGGTGAATTTCATAGCCTTGCACCGTTACCCCACTCAAGGCCTGCCACGCGCCGTGCAGCTGGGCAAAAGTCAGCCGCGTGTGCAACACGGTTTTGTGTTCGGCAAATTGCGTCACCAAGGGCAGCAAGCCCAAGCCGGGGGCATTGCCGTCAATGCCTTGCGTGTCAATCAAGGCCTCGCCCAACATTTGCAAGCCACCACAAATGCCCAGCACAACACCGCCTTGTTGGGCGTGTTGTGCCACGGCTTGATCCAAGCCTTGCGCGCGCAACCAAGCCAAATCAGCGCTGGTGTGCTTGGAGCCCGGCAAGATGATCCAATCGTCAACACCCAAAGCGGCCAGTGCAGCAGGCGTGCGCACCCACATCAGGCGCAAGCCCGGGATGTTTTTGAGGGGCTGGAATTCATCCAGATTGCTGATGCGCGGATAGGCAACGATGGCCACCGTGCGGGTGACTGAACCCGCCACGCCGCTTTGCTCATCGAAGACGCCATCTTCTTCGGGCAAGCCATGCTCGCGCCACATGGGCAAGGTGCCGATCACGGGCACGCCTGTCAGGTCTTGCAGCATTTGGGGCGCAGGCGCGAGCAAGCTGGCGTCGCCCCGAAATTTGTTGAGCACAAAGCCTTGGATGCGGGCCCGATCTTCACTTGGCAACAGCGCCCACGTACCGTACAAATGCGCAAAAGCGCCCCCGCGATCGATGTCACTCACCAGCAAACACCGCGCTTGGGCGTGACGCGCCACCCGCAAGTTGACGATGTCGCTGTCCATCAAATTGATTTCTGCTGGCGAGCCGGCGCCTTCGATCACCACCACATCGTTTTCGGCACGCAAAGCGTCCAAAGCCTGCGCGATGAACGGCCACACGTGTTCGCTGCGATCGCGCCACGCCATGCGAGACAGCTCGGGATTCACGCGTCCGAGCAACACCACTTGGCTGCGTGTATCGGCTTCGGGTTTGAGCAGCAATGGATTCATCCGCACATCGGGTGTGGCGTTGGCCGCAAGCGCCTGAAAATATTGCGCCGAACCGATTTCGCCCAACCCATCGCCAGAGGCGACCACACGGGCGTTGTTGCTCATGTTTTGGGCTTTGAACGGTGCCACCTTCAAACCTTGGCGCGCATACCAGCGGCACAAAGCCGTGACCAACCAACTTTTGCCCGCCCCGCTGCTGGTGCCCAACACCATCAAACACCGGGCACGCTGTTGGGGCGAAGGTTGCGTCATGCAGGCACCGCCAACGCCACCCACTGCCCCGCAACTTCATGCACGCGCACACGCCCATCAAAGACCGACTCAATGGCTTGGTGCGTGTCATGCGCAGATGCCGCGCCGTGGTGCACCACTTGGCCTTGCGCCATGACCACCACCTCGTCGGCCTGCAAGGCCATGTTCAATTCGTGCAACACGCTGATGACGGTCACCCCTTGGCGCACTTGCTGTTGGGTCTGCGCCACCCAATCGGCTTGGTGCGGCAAATCCAAATTGGCCAGAGGCTCATCCATCAACAACACCTGTGCTTGAACCGCCCATGCACGCGCCAACAGCACGCGTTGGCGTTCACCGCCGGAGAGTTGAGCGACCAAACGCGTGGACCAATCGCTGATGTTCGTCTTGCGCATGGCCCAAGCGACGGCTTGTTGGTCTTGCACCGAGGGCATTGCCGTCCAATCTTGATGCGGCAAGCGCCCAAGCATGACCACGTCCATCACGCGCAAATCGGCCGACAGCGCTTCGTCTTGACCCAACCAAGCCAGTTGTTGAGCGCGTATTTTGGCGGGCAGTTGTGCCATGTTTTGCGCCTGCAACCAAACATCGCCTTGGTAAGGGGTCAAGCCAGCCAAAGCACGCAGCAAGGTGGATTTGCCAGCGCCATTGGGCCCGACCATGCTGATCCAACGCGACGCAGCAAAAGACAGCGACACATCGCGCAGCACGGGTCGCTGCCCAAGCGAGACGCGAAGATGCTGCGCACGGAGTGCTTGAACATCAGTCACGCCAAGCTCCTTGTCGTGAACGCTGGTGCATGAGCAGCAACAAATACCCGCCGCCCACCACCGCGGTCAACACACCCACTGGCAGCTCTTGGGGCGCCAACAAAGTGCGTGCCAGCACGTCGGCCACCAACAGCAACAAGCCACCCGCCAACGCCGACAACCCCAGCAAAGCGCGGTGCGTGGTGTGCAACAAAGAACGCACCCAATGCGCCGACACCAAGCCCACAAAAGCCAACAATCCCATTTGCGCCACACAGCTGGCGGTGGTCAGCGCAATCAGCATGATCAACACGGTACGAACGGGTTGCAGTGGCACGCCCAAACTCAAAGCCGTGGCTTCGCCCAAGCTCAAAGCATCCAGCACAGGCGCCAACACCAGCGCCAACAACACACTGGGCACAGCCACCCCCAACATCGCCCAACAAGCGCTCCAACCGACAAAGGCCGTCGATCCCAACAAAAAGCCTTGCATGTTTTGCAGCACATGCGGCTGGGTCAGCAGCATCAACGAAGTCAACGCGCCCAAGACCACGCCCACAATCACGCCCGACAACAACAAACGCAACACATGACTTGCACCGCGCGCCAACACCAACGTCAAGAGCACCGCGCTCCATGCGCCAACAAAGGCCGCACCCGTCAAGCCCCAGCGCATCATCCAATCGCTTGCATAAACGCTGCCGCCTACCAAACTCAAATACAACGCCACACCCAGCGAGGCGCCTGAGGCGCTGCCCAACAAATAGGGATCTGCCAAAGGATTGCGAAAAACACCTTGCGCCAAAGCACCCGCCAACCCCAGCAATGCGCCACCCAACCATGCACCCAACGAACGCGGCAATCGAATGTCCCAAGCAATTTGACGCGCCAAGGCATCCGTGGGCATCCAGGTCACATCCTGCCAACCACCGCTGCCCACGCTAGCGCCCACCAGCATCAGCAACGCACTGATGAGCAGCAACGCAAGCGTCAAACGTGAAACAGTCCAATTCATCAAGGCGCCTTGGGGTTGGGAAACAAGGTATTCAAGCACGACACCAACAAGGCCGCGCCCTCGCCCATGCGCGGACCGGGTCGCGCCAGCACATCGGTTTGTTCGGCATTGAAAGCACACACGTGGTGTTGGCGAATCGCCGTCAATTGTGACCAACCGGGGCGACTGGCCATTTGGGACACACTGCTGTCGCTGGCCATGATCACATCGGGCTGCGACCGCACCACCCACTCGGGGTTGATGGCCGGAAACTCGCCCATGGAGGCCTCCACGATGTTGCGCAGTTGAAGTCGTCGCAACATCTCGCCCATGAAAGAGCGCTCGCCTGCGGCATGCGGCGTGCTGCTGACTTCAAAATAAACGCGCAGCCCTCGCGCTTGCGGGTTGAGCGATTGGGCGGCGCGTTGCAAAGCTTCGTCTGTTTGCTGCAACACGCGCTGTGCTTGCGCATCGGGCACATGCAGCACTTGCGCGAGTTGATGCAAATTGGATTGCACGTCGGCATACGACTGCGGCTCCAAGGTGACCACATGCAAGCCCAAGGCACGCAAGCGCTCGACACCGCGCGCCGAATTTGCCATCAGCACCACATCGGGGTGAAGCGCAAGCACCGCTTCGATGTTGGGATCCATGCCGCCACCCAACTTGGGCAGCGACTGCACCGACAGCGGCCAATTCGAATAACGGTCCACGCCAACCAACTGGCTGCACCGCCCCAACGCACAGACCGACTCGGTCAACGACGGCAACAAACTGACAATGCGGTAACTTTGCGCCTGCGCAGCATGTGCACAAGCCCACAGCAACCACAAAATCAACACGCCACGTTTAGCCATACGTCGCCACCCATCGGGCAATGTGTGCATGCAGTTGTTGCACGCCATCGGTCAACGCGGCCGGACCGGGTTGCAAAATATCGGCCGATTTGATTTCAAACAACTGCCCGTTGCGCACCGCAGGCACATCCTGCCAACCCGGGCGTGCCGCCACGTTTTCTGGGCGAAACTTTTTACCGCACCACGAACCAAAAATGATGTCTGGCGCACGCTCCAAAATGAGCGCGTCATCGGCCAAGATGCGATGCTTGCCCAAG
>CAIYFE010000185.1 GCA_903925445.1 uncultured Burkholderiales bacterium
AAGCTCAATTGGACTTCATGCGTGAAGCCATGCAAGACAAGTTTGACGCCTTCATGGATAATTTGGACGACGCCGAAGACAACTTTGATGCTGGTGAAATGTTTAGCTTGAATGCGCAACAAGTGCAAGCCATGAAAAACGCTGGTGTTTGGGATGACCCAGTCAAGCGACTGGATGTCATTCAAAAATACCGCAATGAGGCTTTACGCAAGCATCTTGATGAACACGTCAATCATCACTTTGCATGGAAAGCAGTGACGCCTGAAGAAGTTGAAAAACCAAAGAAGCCACATTGGACGCAAACAGCCAAAGGCAAAAAAATCTTGGCAGCACGTAAGAAAGCAAAAAAATGATTCTCAACAAAACCGAAGTCAACAAGCTGTTTCATGCGGTCAATCTTGAAGAGAACTACAACTTTCTTGAAGACGACTTGATGAAGTTGGCCAACGTCTTCGCGGACGCTGGGGCACGCCATGAGCGCAAGGCTTGTGTAAAGGTGGCCACCGACCTCAACCGTGTTGTCGGCGAGAAACTGGCGCAAGTGCGAGGCGCCTAACAAAAAGTCCCCCCAACCACGCGGCTGGGGGGCAAATAAGGCAAATACTTGCCTTCACGTCAGGGAGACAGCCAACGTGATCAGGGTTTGGGCTTTTGCCCAAACTCGTATGCTTCAGCAGCCAATGGTGCAATCTGCATCACATCGCCTGCACCCATCAACATTGGGATATTCGTAGCCTGAGCAACCCCACCCAAACCGCCAACGATGTGGGCAGCGCCCTGCCAAGGTTTGCCTTCGTGGATTTGCTTCATACCCTTTTCAAACTCAATCGGCGCGAATGCAGCGCCAGCGCCGGGGACAAGGCGCGGCAAGAGTTTGCGACCAACCAAGGAAAGCGCTTGGGTGGCTTTTGAGGGCGTCTCGCTACCCAAGGGGCTAATTTGCTTTTGGATGCGCTCACGAGCCTGTTGAGCAGCGTTAGCGCCATGAATTTCTTCGGCCATGTCACGAGGACTTGGTTGCAACGCTTTTTTGGCTTGGGCAAGTTCGTCGGCAGACCTGCGGGCGGCTTCACGCGCAGCTTCCAGACGAAGTTTGGCTTCGGCTTTGTGTCTGGCCACATGACGCTCTGCATGCTTGCGTTCGCTTTGTTCGCCGTGTTCGCTGGCCATCTTCTCTGCCATGCGTTCTTTCAGCGCTTCTTGGCCTTCAATGCCAAGCAAAAGTGGCGACTCAGCGTACTGACCGAATCCGGGTGCAACATTGTTGATCTTTTCCCATGCCTGAGCTTGAGCTGGAATGTTTTGTTGTTGCATCACCGACATGCTCGGGATGCGATTTGCCTCTTCCGGCGTTGCACCAAACTTCATTGCATAGTTCGACGTTGCAGCGCCACCACGTGGTTGCTCGGTCAACTCTGGCGCGGCCGCAGGCATGGCTTTGCCTTGCATGATTTCTTCGGGCGTCAGCGTTTGGGCGTAGGCATGCTCTTGAGCTGCCTGTTCTTGCAATTGCAAGTTGCGGTTGTGGATAGCTTCAAGGCGATCATGTTCCGCTTGGTTTTGTTGCATCAAGGCATCACGAGCTTGTTGCACTTCCTGTTGGGTGTTGATCGTGTTGACGTCTTCTTTGGTCTGTTGCGGGTTGTATTGAATCTCGCTTGGGATTCCTTTTCGCAAAGCCCAGCCCGAAGCAGCTCCGCCAGCAATCTCTGGCAAATTGCTCACAAGGGCTTTGCCCATGTTTTCAACGGGCGATGGTTGGTTTTTTTCCATCACTGAATTGATCGCCGCATTGAAAGCAGAATTGTCAGGCTGACCTTGCGAAGCAGGCGCCATTGCTGGCTGCGAAGCCAAGTTTGGATATTGTTGAGCCAAGTACTCGCGTGCTTCGCGCTCTGCGCGTTCGTCTGGCGTTTCTGTTTCGGGTGGCATGTCAAATCCTTATGGTTTCTTGGGAGTCAAAACATTGCTGATTGAACTCTTCGCCAATTGTTTTTGAATCTCACGATAGCGACGGTTGTACGAATCCAACTCTTTGGAGTTGTGATAGATGTCAGCCAAGGGCGTCAATGAGTTGGGATCAACCTTCTTGCGTTCTTTGGACACGATGTCGTAAAGGTCAGCATGGTGGTTGAACAACTCTTTGTTCGAGCGCAAAGATTGTTCAATGGCGGCGGGGTGCTGACCCATGTGAGTCTCTTGCAACAAGATTTGGCCAAACTTCTCTGCGCCAGCGCTTTCGGGGCTGATGCCACGAGCCAGCAAAGCGTAGTAGGCGGTGGTTGCGATTTGATTCATGACCATGTCGGCATACGCTTGTTGGTCGGGCGGAATGTTGGCTTTCAAATATGCTTCGGCAGGCAAATCAATCTTGGCGCCGTATGGTCCAAGGTGAACACCAATGCCAGCAGAGCCAGCCGCGGCGAGTGGGCCAGCATTGCGCACAAGGTTGGTCACAGCAGCAAAGACTTCTGGATGTGAGTGTGCGGCGTCCAAGGCGGCATCAGCATTGGAGATGGCGCTTGAATAGTTTGTGCTGTTGCGATGGAATGGGGCAATCGTCTTCCATTCGGCTTCAAGTGGCGCTTCAACTTTTGCCGCATTTGCTTTGGCATTTTCTTTGGAGATTTCCTGTTGGCCAGCAACTGGAATTCCACTTGGGGCGCTGAAAGTTGAAGGAAAGTAGCCCTCAGTCTCAGCAGGCGCAGCGGCAGCTTGACCACCAATGATGGCCTGAGCTTTTGCCTTCTCTGCGTTCAAGATTGCAAGGCGCTGCTTGATTTGATCTGGCGTGTAGTTGTTGATGTTTTTGTTCGTATCTGCAACTTCACGATCAATTGCGGCCAAGTCGCCTTTGGCGCGTTCAATTGCGTCAGAGCTTGGTGCCGCATTCGGCGTGCCGGGCGCTGGTGTGACCGTGGCTGGGGCAATCGCTTTCTTGGCGGCATCGGCATATTCGGGACCGAATCCGGCCTGAGCCAAAAGAGTGTTGATGTTGATGCCAGTGTTTTGAGCTTCGTGGGCAAGGTCTTTGAGCACTTGCAGCTTTTGGACGTCAACGCCTTGTTGTTTTTGCGTGAACTCTTGTTGAGACAACAAAGACTTGACGGCAGGCGCATCGGGAGCTTTCGCCGCCCAATCAGCAATTTGTGTGGGGCTTGGCTTCTCGTTTGGATGGTTGGTGTACCAAGCCTTGATGTCGTCAGAGACAGCTTTGTTTTGACCCATCAAGATTTGAGACTGCGCCAACTGTGTGCGCATTTGTGCCAATGGCAAAGCCATAGCACGTTGTTGTTCCACGTTCTCGCCCATCGCTTCCGATGCAGACCCCAAGGAAGCAAGGAAGCCGCCCAATTGAGGCTTGGCGAAGCCAGCAGCAACCTTCCACCAGTTTGGCTGTGCATAGCGCGTTTCAAGCGATTTGATCTGATCTTGCAAGGTGTCTTGCAAGTCGCTCAATTGATCTTCGGGAAGGCCATAAGGATTGACTTTGCTCAAGTCAGTCAATGGTGAGGTTTTTTGATCAGCCATGATTTATCTCCTTAGCCTGCGCCATAAGCGTTTGGATCAAGCGGGTTGATTGTTGTTGTGTCAACTGTTGGTGTTGTGGTGTTGGTGTCGGAGCCAGTTGTGTAGCCTGAATAGTCTCCAGTTCCACCATACACGCTTTGATCAAGCGGCTGATTTGTTGTCGAACTGGTTGTGCCTCCAGTCAACCAGTTCAAGCCGCTGTTGATTGCACTTCCTGCGCTGCTCAACAAAGCTGGCAATGAACTTTGACCAGTCAACTGTTGGAAGAGACTTGGACCAGTTCCATTCACGCCAGTGCCTTGGAACAAAGCTGCGGTTCCAGCGCCGACCGTACCCAATGCCGACAAAGGCGACATTTGAGCCGTGTTGGTTGTGCTTGTTGGGATCGCTTGACCTTGCATCAAACCAGCCAATGTTGACAAAGTCGTCAATGGATAGTTTTGCTGATTTTGAGCAATCGTTTGTTGCTGACCGCCCAAGGTTGCCAAAGCGTTGATGTCGGCCAAGCTGAGGGCTTGGTTTTGTCCTGCGAGTTGGCTTTGAGCTTGTCCTGCTGCTGTGAGGTTTTGCTGTCCTGTTCCAGCAGCGCTTGCAGCAGTTGACCCCGCTTGGTTGGAGATTTGGTTTTGTTGAACTGCCGCATTGAGAGCATTCTGATAACCGCTGTTGAGCAATTGCTCAATCTGGCTGTTGGTTTGTTGGTTGGCCAAAGCCTCGGTTTGACCCAACACTTGAGCGTTGCGGGTCGATCCAAATTGACCCGAGCCAATTGCGCCTGCATTCGCGCCGGGTGCCAAGTTGGTGTTGATGTTGTTTTGGTTGATGTCCGACAACAATTGAGCGGCTGGCGCCAGATATTGGCTGACGTAGCCGGACGCCTCTTGCGCGGGGTTCTGTGTTGCAAGGCTCAGGTATGGGCTTGCGGCCGCCAAGGGTGAGGTGGCAGAGGTTGCGGCGTTGAGCGTGTTGCCAGCGGCTTCCAGAGTCGGTTGGTAGGCTGTGCCCGCTGTGCCAACATTTTCAAACGCTTGTTGTTGGAGCGGCTGTGCGCCAACGTACTGTGCGTTTTTCTGTGCCGCAGTTCCCGCCGAAGCAAGATTGCTCAAGTAGTCCGTGTAATACGAGGGAGCAGTCGATGCTGCGGTGGTTGAACTTTGTAAGAGGTTTGCCATGATTAACCTTTCATCGCCATCTTGAGGTATTCAAGGGGCGACTTTGCCTTTGGTGGGATTTTAGTGTCTGGAGCTGATCTTTTGTGTGCCCGAACTTCTTCGCGCATCTTGTCAAGCAACTTGGCACCTGCCTTGTTGTCGCCGTGGCCGATTGCAGTCACAAAGTTGGCTGGGAACACATACTCGCCATCGGCGATCTGAGCGGGCACAGGATGGCCTCCAGCGCCTTCGTGGTGGGGCACGCTGCGGCGGAACTCTTCAAGGGCATGTGCGCCCGCTTTGCTTGATCCATCGCCCAATGCGGCCACTAGGTCGGCGTCAGCCACGTAGTCGCCGTCATGGAGCATGGCGGGGATGTCGTCCGATTGACCTGTGCCACCGCCGTGCGCATAGTAACCAGTCAAGCCAGTGATGAACTCGGGGTGATGGCCTTCGGGGGCGGCTTCTTCGTATTTGTGCAAGTCACCGCCATGCGCCAAGTGCTGCGTGATCGGCGTCAAACGACCAATGTTTTGGGACATCTGCGCCAAGGGTGACGCCTTGATCATTTGGTGTTGACCACTTGGGTGCAACATGGGCGATTGAGAGACATTGATCTTGGGTGCAAGGGGATCGATGTCCGTTTTGAATGCGGAGCCGCCATCAGCCATCAGCTTGGTTTGGCTGGCCAACGAGCTTGGATCATTGGCCTCCATGTACTGCTGGTAAGTCTCAGGAGCTTGCTCAGGTTGAACGGTTGAGTTGACCACGCCATGCGGTGCAATCAACCGCGCCAGCTCGGGGTCAAGATTGTTGTAAATCTGTTGAAGTTGAGCCAGAGAGAACGCCTTTTTGGGCATGGCCGTGCCTCTGATGAACTGGGGGTTGGCCGACAAAGGCTGCATCCAAGATGGTGTCGTGGTGCTGGTTGTCTGGCCAGCCGTGTTTAATCCGCCAGTTGGCATGGTGAATTTGTTGGTGAGTGCGCCAATGCCCAAAGCTGCCGCGGCGTTGATCTTGGGCAACGAAATGTTGGTGGACGTATCGGTGGGCGCCACGGATGTGCCCAACACGTTTGGGTTGTTGATGATTGAGTTGGGATTGCCAAGATTGGGGGACGCATTGGTCGCGGTTGTGCCCAAGGCGCCAGTTGTGCCTTGGTCGGTCGTGATCGTCGCGCCTTGGCCTCCACCCATTGAGCTGATGTTGGCTGAGGGCGAATAGGTTGCGCCATCCGTTGTTGTGGGCGTGGCCAGCACGTCAAGATTGGACGATGTGTCTGGAGTGGCTTGGATGCCAATATTGGATTGCGCACCAGAAGTCAACGATGTGTCCAGCGGTGCGGTGTTGACATCCGCTGAACTCAGTGGTGCGGTTGTGTCCGTTGGGTTGCCGCCCGATGTGGAGTTGATCGTCACTCCGTTGCCTGTCAAGCTGTTCACTCCAGCATTGATTGCACCAGCTTCTGCGCCAACCAATGGGTTTTGACCATTCAAGGCGGCTTGGGTTGCGCCGGATGCGGCTGAACCCGCCATCTTCGCAACGGTGGGATCAACCGCTGCCGATGCCAAGGGCGCGGCGCTGGATGCTCCAGAAGCTGGGTTGTAGCCACCACCAATGTCGATGTTGTCAGGCGCTAGAGCGGCATCCGCTGGGGAAACAAGATTGCTTGTGACGGCATTGCCAACTTGTGCCCCAGTGTAGGCAACGGCAGCTTGAGTCAAGGCTTGTGTGGGCGAAGCGCCATTGGCAAGGGCATCAGCCGCTGTGACGGCTGGCAAAAGCTCGGGTGCAACCACGGCAGTCGCAACTTTTGCAACCGTGCCAATTGGGTCGTTGACCGCGCTGGTGACGACCGAGTCAATAACTTTTGTAGCTACATTGGTGACGGTGTTGACTGCGCTCGATGCAACGTCTGTCACCGCGCTGACGGCGGAAGACACGGCACCAAACAACTTGATTTTTCTGTTGCCACAGTGCTCAAACGCACCAATCGGCAAGTCAGGAATTTCTAAAAAGTGATGTGATTTCATACTTTGGCCATCCAGTTGTATTGATGCTTGTCAGAAGGCTCAACATCAACACCAAGGCGGGTGAGCATCTGCACGATGCCGGGATTGTCTGCTTTGCCGTACACGCGCTTGATCGGTGTTTTGCGGATCACTTCAATGAAGTGTGGCAAAGATTTCATCAGTTGCAGGGGAGAGTCTTGTGTGTAGAGGTGCAGTTCAACCGCATTGTCACCAATATTGATCAGCATCAAAACGCTGTTGCCAGCCGACATCAAAGAGCCTTTGCGCTCATGAATCTTTGCGGCGATGAAGGCCAAAACTTTTTGTGCGTCAACGCCATGCTGTTGGCAATCTGCTGTGATGATTTCTGAAGGTGTCATGTCGTCCCCAAATTCATTATTCCAACCATTTGTTCAGCCCACTCTTGCCAAGTGGCGCACATTGTTTGATCAGGTATCGCAGACTGCCCGAAATACCCAATGCCATTCAAGCCGTCAACCCACTGACGCCAATCTTTTTCTTCCACGTAGCCAATGTCGTTGGACGCAAAAAGCTCGGTCATGAGCTTGTTGTACTCTGGCCAAGTCATGCCGCGTGGATCGTAGGTCAACAAAACTTATTTCCTTTTGCCAAATTTTGCTCTGCATGAATTACTTGCAAGTTCCAAGGCACATGAAAGCCAGAAACAATCTCACCTTGCAATGGAACAATATGATCGACATGATAGTCAAGCCCAATTGAACGCAATGCAGAACAATATTTATAAATGCTTTGAATTTCAAACCAATCGACAGCACTCAACCATTTTGGAGTTCTTTTAATTTTTGAAGCGTGTCTTTTTGCATTTGAAAAATAAATTAATGCAGGATTTTTCGCACGAGATCGCTTTGTATATTCATAGGCCATGCCAGATGATTTTTTCCACCTGTTTGTAGCCGCCATGCATTTTTCTTTATTTCTCTCATAGTAGCGTTTTGTAGTCGCTTTGCGCTGGCTTTCTTGGCGCTCCCTTTTGTTGTCGCATTCGACACAATGACCACCTACGGCATACCTTTCGGACAAATGTCCACGTTTGCACAAAAGCCCCGTGAAATATCTCGGTAGCCCTTGTTGACGCGCTTCTTTTCCTGTTTTTGGCAACATTACGGATTTCCTGTCGAACGGCTATCACCTGTGTCAAGGCTCAAGAGCACTTTACCCATGAAATAGTTTCCGCCCGTGGTGTTCGAACCAAAACGCAAACGCATCTCACGGCGTTGCTCTCTCATGTCAACCTTCAGGGTGTCTGGATTGAAAACGTAGGGGTCTGACGTGATGTCGGTGTCATCGGCATAGCCCTTACCTGTCACGGTGACGTACATCTGGCCGGACTGCACAAAGTCAGGTTCGACACGCTCACAGCGAGTCCACAAGTTGTCGCCAGGCTGTTGTTGCGCACCCACCAAACCTGCATACGTGCCCAAGGAAGGTGTCTCGAAGTACGAGTTGACCGCTGTCACTTGGTTGGTGTAAATCTGGTCTGTGCCTGTCTCGTGTTGCCACAAGGTGTACTTGCCCGAGCTGTTTGCGGCCACGCCACCCCAAATTGGGTAGTGGAAGACTTCAGAGTACGTGCCAGCGGAACGTGCGGCCGCAGGGGATTGACCTGCGTCATACCATGTTTGTTCGCGCACGTTGTAGACGATTGCATCGTTGCATTCGACTGAGTCACCGCGGGGGTAGAAGAACCAAATCTCACCCCAACGAGGAACTTTGGTCACCCAAACTTTTTGACGCTGAACATAGTTCAAGTTGTCAAAGAACCAGTTCATGTTTTGCGTGTTGGGGACTTCTTTGACCACGCCGTTGTACATCAAGAAGCGGTCGACGCCAGCCCAGTAAAAAATGCCATCGTATTCAATGACGCACTGGCTTGACATGATTGAACTTTGGCTGGTCACCAAGTCATAGCGCCAGTAATAGGTCAAGTTGCCCACGGTGGTGGGTGAATAGGTCACGCGCACCACCGAGTCAAGCGTCCAGAAGAGGCCAGCGGGCGATGTTGTGCCGCCGCGCAGGGGCAGACCTTTGACCACTTTGCCCGTGGACACGCTGTTGATGTTGGCGTCCGAAGATGTCCAGTTGTTGAAGTCGCCTGCCGCGCAGTTTTGGATCAAACCATAGTTGCCGTAGACGAACAAATAGGGGTGGAGCATGACCACGCCGCCCGACACGCTGATGTTGTTGTCGAACGTGAAAGTGTACGTGCCAGAAGCTGTGGCGTTGTTGCTCAAGGTGGCCGTGTAAACGCCGCCAGTGATGATTGCAGACACCACGGTGGTGTTTGCGGGAATGCCCGTGCCCGTCACCGTCACGCCTGCACCAACGCCCAAATTGGTGGCCGCAAAGGTCATCTGGTTGCTGGTGTTGGTGATGGTCGCGGAAGCGGTGAACACACCCACTGGCGACAAGGTTGTTCCAGTGAAGTCGCCGTACAAAGGGCGGGTGTTGACCGTGCTGTCAATGTCGGTCAAGTTTTGTCCGGGGTGTGCAATCAGCTTGTTTGTTCCGCCGCCAGTCACATCGTAGCCAATGTCAAACTGCCACAGATTGTTGGCGTTGGCGCTGAAGCCTGTCATTGAGTAGGCGGTTGGTCCGGTTCCCACGCCATCATCGTTGTCGGTGATAAATTGCTCAAGGCCGTTGTTGTAGCCTGAAACCACGTAGTTCAAACCGTTGCTCGAACTCATGGTCATGCCGCGTGAGATTCCAGAGGCATTCAAGAAGATGCCTTTGTAGCCTCCCATCTTGCGGGGCAAGCCGTTTTGGAAACGCACCCACTGCCCATCCACGTAGGTGGGCGAGTTGAACTGCGTGCCGTCGCGCTGAATGCCGGGCTTGATGGTTAGAGCAACAACCTTGGCCGTCATCAGAATCCTCCGCCGGGGATGCCCACGGGCACGAGCAAGCCAGACGATGTCAAGGTCATGCCGTTTGTGCCGCCAATTGAAAAGCCGAGCTGACCGCTACCCACCAAATAAACGCCCGTGGTGGTGTCACCAAGGAAGTTCAAAGAGGGTGCGCCTGCCGCGCCATTGCCAAGCGTCAGTGATGTCAAAGTCGATGTGCTGGCAGTCTGCGAGTTGTAGACGTTCGTGCCATCGCAGATCGCAATGATCGTTTGGTTTTGAGGCAGGACAACAGTGGACGCGCCGACAGAGGTTGTCTTGAATGTCAGCGTGTACGAGCCAGTGGTCTTGTTTTGCAATGAGTACAACTGCACAGTCGAGGGCAAGATGACGACCTGATTGGACGTCAATGTGCCCGTGTACTCTTGAATGGTGTTCGCTGCTTGCGCGGCAGACAAAGTGGTTGTGCCGCCCGTCACCACCAAGTTCAATTGGGTGTAATAGAACGAGTTCGAACGACCATAGGCAAAGGTGTTCCAGCTTGTGCCGTTGGACACAATCACCAAAGATTCTGTCAACTGCAACTGTTGATTGGTGTTGCCGTCAATGGTGTCAGTGCCTTGAGGCTGCAAAGTCAAGATGCCGCTGCCGCCGTTGCGCACCATCGCAAACCAGTTGTTGCCCACCACGGATGCCGATGGCAAAGTCATCGTGCCTGCGCCACCTGTCCAGACCAAGAAACTTGCTCGGTCAGTTGGCAACATGGTGTAATCCGACGCAATCGTGTTGACGTTGTACGACTGATTCAGCGTGGTGCTGATCGCAGTCAATCCGTAGCCAGCCAAAGTCGCAGCGTTCGCCGACGATGTGCCTGCGCCGAACTGAACCACCGCCCATGTGCCGTTGATCGTGGTGTTGTCGGTCAAGTAGATGAAGTCAGCCAAACCAGAGGCGATGCTTGCAATCGTGTTGCCGCTGGTGTCGGTCACCGTGAATGAGTTCGAACCAATGTTGCGAATGATCGTGCTTTGACCTTCTGACACCTGAGTGGCAGGCGGCATAAACAACTTCAAACCAGTTGTGGTCGCGGTCACATCAATGATGTTGGCCACCACGTCTGTGGTGTTGCCGTTGATCGGCCATTGCAGCGCGGTGTCCGTGCCAATGGACAAGTTTTCGTAACCCACCGTTGATGGGTTGATGGTTAAGCCTGTGAAGGCATCTACGTAGTTTGTCATGATTAAGAGTCCACAGCCACAGCTTGACGATCCCCAACACGAGCCACATCCTCGGTTTTCAGGGCATTGATTGCTTCAGTGTATTTTTGTTGGAACACGGCGCGATTATCGTTCTTCAAGAACAGCATGGCCTGCAACAAAGTGCCGTACAACATCGCGTTTGGTGCGTACTGTGTCAGCCAGTTGGTTTGGTTGACTGAACTCAGCGGCTGGATGCGTTCGTAGTACAGAATTTCAAAGCTGTACGCCTGATCTGGCGTGGGCGCCAAGTACCAATGTTGGTAGTCCGAGTCGGCGTAAAACAGGGGCACATCGGTCTGCGTTGGGTTCGGCCAGTAGTTCTCAAGGTACTCCAGCTTGCGCAACAAGACAGGCTGTTGGGTGCCATCGGACTTGGTCAAGGTCATTGAGACAGTCTTGCGCCAACGTGCTGGCTTGGCCAACACGGGATTGTTTGGGGTCATGGTTGCCGTGGCGACAGCCATTTGACCCAATGTTTTGATCTCTTGGGCAATCTCGAACTCAGCCAAGGTGATGAAGGTTGGGATGGCATTGATCGTCGCTTGATCGCTACGTTCCAAATACTGGAGCACCATAGTCGTCAAGTTGTCATAGGTCATCGCCCATGACGGAGTTATCGTGGCTGGTGTGATTGTCGCCATGTGAGTCCTTTGCGGTTGCGTGATTGTCCCATTAAGCGCCTAGAACGGCAATAGCGTGCTTTGTCAAGGCAATCCGTTCATCAAGCCCAAAAGTGCCGCCATTGATGATTTTGGTGACCTTCACCCAGTCCTCGGCGGCGGCCGCAGCGTTCAGGTTGTGCGTCGACCAAAACCAGCCAGCACTCAGCGCAGCATATTTTGGTGTGGACACCAGATCGGGGTTGGCCACAAGATCGGCACCGACCGCCTGACCACAGTGCCAGTAGGAATCGTGCCCAGTGAGTTGGATCGCACCCCTGCCTCTGAACCGATACCCGTCACCAGACGCTTCGTCACGATTGCCCATGCGAGAGGCGTAAACCTTGTTGGCGATGCGTTGTGGCTGGTGCGCGTAGGCATTTGCAATCTCCATTGTTGGGAACCGTTGAAGCCAGAGTTTATGCAACGTCTCGGCCTTGTAATTCAGATTCTCCTCCAAAGTCTTGAAGTGGTTGCACTCGTGGCTGCATTGACCGATGAAGGCGGCTTGCTGATCCACGGTGGCAATCCCAAACTTGGCGAATGTCTCGTTGAGCGGATTCATCCACTCAAGCCCAATGCCAAGCTGTTGGAGTTTGAGGGCGTCCATCATTTTTTGGCTCCGTTGATCACTTTGAACACCGTGTTGTAAGCATCTATGCAGGCGTTCAGTTGCCTTGTGTTGGCGTCTCCTTGGTCGGTGATGGCGACAAGAGATTGAGCAGTCGTTGGGTCAAGTTCGGCTCTTGCTTGAATGCTATCTCCGCTGGCAGAGGCGGCATTTGAGGCGGCTGGTACGGCGCGGGTGGCGATAGAAAACCGCAGCTTGCCAGAGGCAATGTCAGCATCACGCTTTTGAATTTGAGTTTTGGCATCTTGGTTGGCCTTCACAAGTTTGGTGGACAGATCGTTGACGCGCTGAGACGCTTCTTGCTCAACCGCACGCGCTTTTTCGTTTAGTTTGGCAATCTCGGCTTGTTGCTCAAGGTAGGCGATGTGGTGCCCCTCAAAGAAGGACGCCACCAGCAAAGCAAAGATGCCAGCCAAAACGTAGGGGTTGAACAACTTGAACATATCAGTCTTTCACGCTTTGACGAGCTGCCGCCATCGCTTCGCGCTCATGATCTGGCTCAAGGTAGTGCGGAGGGTTAGAAGGGGGTGGAGGAGGCGTCCAATTGGCCGCAGGCGCCATCATCACGACTGGGGCGGGCGGAGGTGGCGGTGGAGCCACATAAGCCGCTGTGTTGGCTTTTGCGGCGTTCATCATGTCCTTGGCCTCGTTGCTGACGCCCTTGGTCAGAATGCCGCCGATGCCGCCCACAATCAGCAGCACGATGTCGTTGAGCATCTTGGTGTACGCCTGATCAATCGGAGCCATCTGTTTGATGGGCTGGGTGACAAACGTGACCGAGTACAGCAGCGCAAAGGTGATGAAAGCGAAGACGAGTGTGACCATGATGATCACAAACGCCCTTACGCGGACTTCAATGTCATCGGCAGTTAGCGGTGCATTGTTGCGGTTGGACAGCCACTTGAGCAGGATTTCCTTCAATTTTCTTCTCCATAATTGGCGCCACAAGATACTCGGGGCAAGTTTGCGAAAAGTCACACGCTGGGTGCTGGCACTCGGCGTCTTGGAAGTGTTTGGGGTCTTGGCAGGTGTAGCGGTAACGATCTTCGCAACCACTGATCACCAAGATGGCCAAAACAAACGTCAGCGTCTTCATTCCTTGTCCTTTTTCTCTTTCAGTTCGGCGCGAATCTTCTTGGCTTCTGCCAGAGCTTCTTGCGACCGCACATTGGTTGTCTTGATGTCCATGAGCATCATCACCTCAACGGGTAAGAGAACGAAGCACACAACGGCGAACAAGACCATCCCGACGAGGAAGTAAGAAGCGTTTCTCTCCGCGATGCGACGCCCAACAGCATTGTCCACAGAATCACGATCACCAGAGCCACCGCGACCAGAGCCATTGCCAAGTCGATTTGAAAGTTGCGAATTTCCTCGCGTAGCCATCTTGATTCATTTGCCTTTCTTACTTGTTCGAGTCGGGCAAATTCCTGCTCATCGACAATCTGGTTGTACGCATCAAGAAACCTCGTGTATATGTCCTTCAGCTCAGGGGGCGCATACACCATTGCTTCTCGAATTTGGGTGGTCAAAATCTCAAGCTGAAGTCCAATCGTGACACGCTCCACGGCGCGGGTTGCAAGGTTGGCGTTTGGATCGTAGACCTGCTGCGAGTCCAGCTCCATGTCATGAAACTGCGTGGTGAGCTTTTGATGGATGTCAAAGAAGACACCCAATTGTTCGCTGACGTCAACAATGACTTTGAACTGAAACTCTTCGTATGAAGGCTCGGGTTCGTTTTGTTGTTTTTTTGTAGTCTTGTGCGGTTGAACCGCACTTGGCAACTGAACAACTTCGGAGACTTTTGGGGCAGGCTTAACACCAAAAAGGCTTTTGACCCAACCCCAAAATCCCGTGACCTCTTTGAAGATTGCCTTGGCATCTCCAATGCCTTGCTCAATGGACTTTTTGAATCCATCAATCTCAGCACGGCCTTCCCGAAGCATCTCGCAGCCCTTTTTGATCTGCCGCACTGCTGCGACAGCCGCCATGAGCATTGAGATGGGTTCCACATCTTAGACCCCGAAGAGCTTGTGGATGATGGCGGCAGCAACCCCCGGACCAAGTAACACGCATACCATGACTGCGTACAAGAGATATTCAATCTTGGTCATGCGTTTTTCGCCGCTATCAAGAGATTTCTTGATGTGGTCATAGCGCTCGGCGCAAATGGCCTCATGCACGGCAAACTTAGTCTCGATGGTTTCCATGATTACTCCGGTGCTGCACCGTTCTCTTTTGCTTCGGCAACGGCAGCTTCAACTGCATTTGCTTGAGCTTCTTGCTGAACTGCGGTGATCAAGTTGGCAACTTCAACATACGGGCGGTTGCCCAAATATTGCATGATGCCGTTGACCAATTGTGTTGACAAAGTTACTTTTTCCATTTTTCATTCTCCTAGTCCCGCCGTGTAGGGGCGGCGGGTTGACCCCTTCATTTTTATTGTTTGGCGGCGGCGACTGGATCAAGTGTCCATGTCACATTCGAAGCTGCAATCAAACTTTCAATGTCGGTGGCAGCGGCAATGGCTGCACGCGCTGTTTGAGCTTCGGAGCGAATCTGAGCACGCCAAGTCTTCCAGCTTGCATCCACTGATGTGCCAGTTTCAGCGGCCTTGATCGCCATGTAATCGCTTGGAGACAGCAAAGAATGAGCCGTGGCATTGATTTGTGCCGTGGCGTTGTCTTTGAGCTGAGTCAAGTCTTTGGGTGTTGCGGTGAACGTGCCGTCAGAGTTTGCGGTGACCCAGTAGTAGCGATCATCAGGACGTGGCTGATCCGCGACCTCTGTGATGCCGATGGCTTCTTTCTCCGCAAGCGTTGAAAGACGCAACCAGTTGGCTGGATATTGCACACCGTTGTGCTCAAAGGCATTGTTGGGGCTGAGTGGTTGACCGTTTAGTAAAAACATTTAGATTCCTTTAAATGTGTTGTGTTTCTTCATATTTTCCAAAGCTGGCAAATATTGCAAGTTGTTTTCAACATGAAGTCCTGATACTGTTTTTCCACGCAAAGGAATAATGTGGTCAACATGGTATCCCTCTGGTCGATTAACGTAAATTTCACGAATCTTGTCCATGTTTGCCCAGCTTGGTCTTTGCTTTATTTCTGCAATTTCACGCACTCTGCTGTGAAATCTTGCGTATCCTTTAGTGCGGGATTGTCCATGCTTCAAATTTGCTTTGCCTTGTTGTGGACAAGTAACTTCAGCACGATAACAACCGCATGACCTTGTATGGCTTGTTCTTAACTTTTTTCCACAAACAACAAGTTCTTTGCCGCAATCACAGATACACAACCATCTTGCACGAGTTCCATCATTTGACGCTCTTTCCTTAACGGTGAGTCTGCCAAACTTTTGCTTAACCATGTCAATTAGTTTTCCCATTCTCACCTCGCCAAACTTAGCTTAAACGGCGAAGATGCGAATGCCGCATAAATGTATGTCCCACCAGAAGCATTAACAACTGTTGCAGAACGACATTTGAAACCATTAGAAAGTCCATCTATGGATGTAGCTGATGTTTCTGCACCAGAAGTGTCTGCAAGCAATGTGGCTGACTCTACGTTGTATGTGTCTCTTGATGTATCCCAGATATACCAATCAGAAGTGCTGTCTGTACGCTTGACCATGACCCAACGAGGCTGAAAGTTTGTGAACACAAATGGCCCATCAGTAGACCCGTTACCCGTGTATGACCCAAAAGCTGAATACCCTGCTACTGGTGCAAAGCAGTAGGCTACATAGGTTTGACCAGACGCATTTGAGTTTCCAGAAGTAACTGTAAAAACAGTAGATGTAGGTGAAGTATTATTCCAAAAACCAGCACTTGAACCAAAAGCATTTGTAAGATCCAAATACATCCCTCCTGTATTACCCATGCTTACATGGTAAATAGGCCAACTATTTGTTGTGCTTCTTACTTTTGAAATAATCATGCTAGGAACATCACCCAATCCGTGACCAACAGTTGCTCCATTAACCCCTGTTCCTGTATAAGTCACCACGCTAAAGCCAGCAGTAGGATTGGCGCTTACAGATGAAGTGATTGAGCCAGCAGTGTTGCTGACGGCAGTGCCGCCAGCTTTCCATTGCCATGCGACATATGTGTTGCCATTTCCATTGACTTGTCCCGGACCGGCGTTATCAGTACCAAGCGCAAAGCCATTGCTGTTAAACGCAGTCAAGCCGACACCTGCGGATTCTGTGTATTCGGCATTTGTTAAGTTCGATTCCAAATGGATGCGTGGCCCACGAACGCTGTCGAGCAAGTTGCTTGATGCAGCTACGTTGCGACCTTTAACCCAAACAAAGTCAGGTTGGAACGAAACGCCATTAACTGCGTTGCTTACATTAACAGTGCCACCCGTACCCGTGTACAGCGTAGCCGCCATCGCTGTAGCGCCATTGCTAATCGTAGGCGTGGGTAAGTTTTGGGTGTTCAGTGCATTGAAGCCTGTGGGTGGTGTGTAGCTGAATGGTCGTTGACCTGCGTTAAACGAGCCAGTTGTAGATGTGGTTCCACCAGATGCTCGGAACGCTGGAAGGTATGTTCCTGCGTTTGCAATGGTGTACGTCTGACCAGTCCCCGCACTAGGGTTGCCAGTCACCCATGTGTTGTTTACCCCAAACCAAACTTTATTGTTGTCAAGGTCAAGCGCAATTTGCAGAACTACTGGCGTTGCTGGTGTTGCTGTATAACTTGTCTGAGTTGCATTGTTATAGGTGAATATGGTGGACTGTCCACCAACACCAACAGCATACGAGTCGGCAGACTGCCCTGCATAAGTGCTTGGCAAAACCGTGTCTTTAGAAACGCCAGCGTAAAACGATGCCTGTGCAGTATCCCAATTTGTCGTGACTTCCCAATACCATTTGCCAGAGGATGCACCCATAGTCCCCTGACGCTGTCCGCTGGTTGAAGTTCCAGAAATATTAAGATTTCCAGCCGAAATAGTTCCCGCTGAAGATGTGACCAAAGGGCTTATTACTGGATAATTCCCCCGCCCATTCCCACCATCAGCATACGGTGTCGGCGTGTCGATCATGCTGTCGTAGGTCACACCAGCAGTCAGGCTGATGTTGTTGGCTGTCCAGTTGTTGCCGTTGCCACTTGTATCGTAACCAAGCGTAGTCGTACTAGCGTTGTTACTGAAGTTCAGATAGAACCCGTTAGTGCCGTAAGTACCGCTGTATTTGATAGGTTGCCACACACCTGTTGTTGTGTTGGTTGAACCAAAGGATGATGGTGTAAGGGCTTGACCGTCAATGAAGTTGACTTCGGTTAGGTAGCCATCAAGGTAGCTCGTTGTGTAGTCTCTGAATATACGGTTGCCGTAGCTAGAGCTGTTGACATACGTTGTCCCGTTTTGAGTGATGTTTGTGTTTGTAGTAAATGATGTGATGCGCACACCGTTTACATACAAACGCACTCGATCTTCCGCAGTGGCGTTGGTGGTATCAAATGTACAAACCAAGTGATACCAAGCGGATGGGT
The DNA here is from genome assembly GCA_903925445.1 of uncultured Burkholderiales bacterium. Taxonomy (GTDB): domain Bacteria; phylum Pseudomonadota; class Gammaproteobacteria; order Burkholderiales; family Burkholderiaceae_C; genus Limnohabitans. The sequence continues at coordinate 17,629 of CAIYFE010000185.1, forward strand.
CACGGTAAACAGCGGAAGAAATTTTATTCAGTACGGTAGATGCCCCGTTGTTTTGGAAAACCTGAATCGTGTCATCGCCTCTGAATTGAAAACCAGTTTCATCGTTAGAAGTTGAAAAAACACCAGCGTAGAAGATACCAGCGCCAGAGCCACCCAATGTCCCACGCTTTACCCATCCACTCCATGTCCAAGTTGTTGAGCTGCCGTTGCTCGCAGGTGTCCGATTGAAATAAGCAGACGCACTAGAGCGCAGACGCACAGAGCGGCTGATGTTGTAGCCACTTGGGTTGCTTGCAGGTAGAACTGGGAAAGTCATTACGACACCGCCTGTGAAATTCCTTGTTGGTACAAGTTTGTGCCATCACTTCTGAACACGAAGTAATCTTTTGCTCCAGCGGCAGTTGACAAAGTTGGTGCTGTGCCGTTTGCCCACTTAAACACGGAGTTCCATGATAGCGTATTCGACCCGCCATTCTGGATCACGGCAAGGGCGTAGAACGCGCCGTTGGACAAGTTTGTTGGTGCGCCCATTGTGCGGTTGCTCGAAACAAACGTGAATGTCGCCACTTGGCCTTTTGAGGTGTCCCAAGCAATCGTTGCGGCGTCAGTCAAGTTGATGTTTGGCGCGTATGTTGTGCTTGGGATGGATGCAATCCCAGTTGTACCGTTGATGGTCAGCGCAGCACTTGTTGCGCCGCCCGCGTAGACATACACGTTTTTCGCAGAGGTCAACGTACCAATCGCCAAGTCAGACGACACCGCTTGCAAGTAAACCGTGTTGGGGTTGTTGGTGATGTTTTGTCCGGGCGTGTTGTAGCCCGAGCTGGTGATGCCAAAGTCGCCGTAGTAGGTTGTTGCTGTGCCGTTGTTGTTGCTGACAATGAAGTCGGCAGAGGCGGCTGTGCCAGCGTTGGTGTTTTGCAGGATGACCTGCGTGTAGTTGTTGTTTGAAAGCGAAGAGCTTGCAAAGATGTTGACGTCCGAATAGCTCAATGTGCCGTAGGCATAAGCGCCAGAGGTTGCAGAGCCAGTGATCGTGGCCGTGGCTGCGTAGGCGGGTGCGCTCAAGGTCGTTCCGTTGAACGTGAACGTGGACGAGTTGCTGAACGCGCTTGTGCCGTTGCCGTAGGGAATGTAGTTGGCAGTCAGCGATGTCAAACCTGTGCCGCCTGCTGCCACGGGCAAAGTACCTGCGGTCAGGGCAGAAGAAGAGGTCGAATACAGCGCATAGTTTGCCGCGGTGAAGGTTGTCAAGCCAGTGCCACCATTGCTCGAAGCAAGGGTGCCAGCAAGGGTCACAGCGCCCGATGTGGCCGTGTTTGGCGTCAGACCTGTGGTGCCGCCCGAAAAGGTGGTCACGGGGTTGTTTGCGGCTTTGGATGCCAACAACTGCACAGTACCGCCGCTGTCTTTGTAGTACAGCTTGCCATCGGCATAGTTCAGCGCCAATTCAGCGCCTGTCGAGCCGCTGATCATGTTTGCCGCCAATGGGACGTTTGATGCCGTGCCGCTTGCATAGATCAGGATTGGGGTGTAACCGCTTTGTGCCATGATGTTTCCTTAGAATCCGCCACCGCTCACGCCAGATGTCAAGGCGTTGTTGGTGTAATTGTAGGTGAGGGCAGAGTTTGTGTTAACTGCCACATTACCTGTTGCCGAAGAACTGAAATGAATGTAGTTGGTTGCACCCGAACCTGCGGTTGCAGCCACGTTTGTTGCGTTTGTTGCCGATCCGACCGACAAAGTGGATTGAGCCACATACGTTGGTGCAGACGCTCCGGCAGTCAAAACATAGCCGCTTGTGCCCAAAGCCAACTTGGAAATCGTTGTCGCGCCGGACGCATACAGCATGTCGCCTGTGCTGTAGCTTGTGAAGCCTGTGCCACCCAAAGCCGCGGTGACAGGAACTGTCAAGCTGAACTGCGTGCCTGTCAGGGTCAAGCCTGTGCCAGCGGTGTACGTGCCAGCGCCGGAGAACTGCACCCATGTGACCGCAGTCACACCCAATGTGCCTCCGGGATCAACCGTACACACCCAACCAGTGTCGCCGTTGATCGTGCCTTCTTCGACAAACACATAGGCTGAAACCAATTCGTTCCATGTGTCCGCATCAGTGGATCGAGTCCACGCGCCAGAGGCAGAGACGTAGATGCCGTTTTGCGATGCCGTGCTTTGGTTCTTGACCAGCACGCGGCTGGATGAGGTTGTGAAGCCGTCAATGGTCTGTTCGCCAGACAACGTGATGTTGGCGGTTGTCGCCACCAGCACTGGCGCCTTGGTGCTCAAGCCTTGCGCAACGGAGTCCACGTACTGTTTGGTGGCCAATTGCAGGGCACTCACGGGGTCTTGCGTGACTGTGACCGATGTCAAACCAGCCAAGGTCAGGCTTGTGGCACCCAGTGAAATAGTCGTTGAACCAATGGTCAAAGAACTGTTTGTTAGCGCGGAGTTAGCGATGTTGCTTAACGTACCACCTAAAGTCAAACTGCCAGAGCTGGTGACCGTGCCAGTCAGGGTCAAACCGTTGACCGTTCCTGTGCCGGACACCGAAGTCACTGTGCCCACGTTGATTGAGCTGCCAAGGCTGACTGCCGTGCCGTTGATCGTGATCGACGAATTTGTCAGGCTGGCGTTGCCAATGTTGGTGAGCGTGTTGTTTGCGCCGCTGATCGTTTTGTTGGTCAGCGTTTGAGCATCGGTGAGTGTGGCCACCACGGTGTTGTCAATGCTGATCGTGCCCGTGGAAGTGATTGGACCGCCCAGCAAGCCTGTTCCAGTTGCCACCGATGTGACGCCCGAACCCGTGGTGATTGAACCCCATGCGTTGTTGGCATAGCCTTCGAACAAACCCAAGTCGGTGTTGTAGCGCAATTCGCCGTTGACGGGTGACCCGCGTTGTGCGGTTGAACCGCGGGGCAACACGATCCCTGCTGTTCCGGGCACCACGGGGTTGTTGGCCAAGGCCAAGGTGGGGTTGCCTGTCGAACCATCGGCGTTGGTCACTGAAATCTGGTTTGAGGTGCCTGCAATCTGCAAAGCGTTCACCGTGCCGCCAGAAACTCCAACCAAACCAGTTGAACCAGACAATGATTGGACGTTTTGAAGGAACGCTCCAAGCGAAATGAGGGGGTTTGCAGCGATCCCATCACCGTTGGTGATACCCAAGCCTGTCCCGACCTGAATTTGGCGTGCCGTGAGCGTGTTTGAGGCTGTTTTGACCACAATCCCGTTGCCCAATGCGTTCAGTGCGGCCGCCGTGCCAGTCAAATTGATCTGGTACGTGCCTTGGGCACCACCGTCGACCAATTGCAAGCCCGAACTGACCGCCAAATAGCGCGAGTTGGGCAAAGAACTTTGTTGGCCAACGGTCAAAAAGGTTTGGAGCTGTGTTGGCTGGCTGGCAATCGCGCCAGTTGTTGTTTGAACTGTCTGGCCATTCTGAACAATGGGGACGGATTCGTTGCCTGTCAGCGCTCCAGCCAGTGGAAGTTGGGTGATCGTAATGTTGGCCATGTTTATTGCCCCGGTGATGGACTCAAGGTGTCAAGGTTGCCGTTATTTTCGGGTATCTCGACGTTTTGTTCGGGTGACAAGTCAAAATTGTTGTCGCCAGTGGTTTGAATTGCATCGGGTTGCACCGCCACGCTGACGTCAGGCCGTGGGAATGCCAAGTTGATGCGTTCAGTTTTGCGTGCTGGCAGGCGATATGGGTCTTTTTCGTCGGCACAGCCCTGTTGACAGACGCGCAATCCGGGGAAGTTCGGATCGGGCATCTGTTCAATGATTGGGCGCTTCATTTTGCAGCGATCACAAATGAAAATTGCGATTACTGCATTGCCTTCAGTATTCAGGAAACGAGGCATTAAACAGTCCTTTTTTGCGCTGCAAGCGTGGCGCGACGAGCCGCAACACGTTTTGCAATTTGCTCGGGTGTCTGTTTTCTACCTTTGCCAGCTTTACCGCCAAGACTCGCAAAATTTTCTGGCATCTTTTTTTTCTTGCCAACAAGCCAAGGCGTTGGTCGAGAAACGCCTTTCAATGGGCTGACATAGTCTGATCCACGAGGTTTTGTGACGGGAGGTTTGTGGCCTCCCATCGCAATATTCCAACCAATTCCTTCGGCTGCCCTGATCTTTGATTCAAGATCGTAGCAATAGTCTTCTGGCGCAACAACCAAAACCTCTTTGACCAAGTTGTCCCAGCCATGTTTTGTAATTGCGTTTGCAAATTTTGGGTTGTCGTGACGGTTGTTTTTTTGTGACCAAAAATGGCCATATTTCCAACGTCTTGTGGTATCACGAGCAACACCGATGTACCCCTCTGTCATAAAGTCAGAGTGATGTTTTGCTCTGATCCAGTAAACAGAGCATGGGGTCATCGTGTGTAAACTCCTATGTTTGGCGCAAAGTAGATTGGCGACTTGTCGCGCTCTTCTTGCTCCGCCATGATGAAATACTTCTCGGCTTGAGCCTCAAGGTACTGAATGCGTTGCAGTTGAATGCCAGGCAGCTCTAGGCTCATCTGGTGAGCCAGCATGCTCTGCACGGCCAGCAACCAGCGATCTGGAATAGCCAATTGGCCACTCAGTGCACCCACGTCTTGAATCTGCGCCGAATACCACACGGTCATCTGATAGAACGCATTTTGAGGCGTCGGCCACAAAGTGATGGTCGATTGTGGAATCGTGCGGTTCAGCCAATACTGGAAAGGCTGGTTGGCCGTGAAATTCTTGTTGGGCAGGTTGGTGTAGTCATCTCGGTTCAACCGAGACATGGTGATCTCGGTTGAGTTGACGCCCAAGTACCACTCGCGGATAGCCAAGGTCGTGCCGCCTGTGGCCAGGATGCGGTAGTAAGAGACGTTTGCGCCTGGGTCGATGTCTTGCCAAATCCACTGGCCATCGGTCACGGTCTGATTTGTTGCGGTGTACAGCGTGATCCAATTCGTGCCGTCTGTCGATGACTGGTATTGGTAATTCCAAGTTGCAGTGCCGCCGCCAGCCACGTATGGCATCAGGCCAATTGAACCGATGTACTGCGAGTTGTTCGTGCCGTAGTTGACAACAATGTTGCCGTTCGGGTTTGTCTGCTGGCAATAAGTTGCCACGTTGTCATCGGCCACGTTTTGGGCCGTGCCACCAGCCGAAGATGAGTAAGAGCCGATTGGCTGCGTCATCCAACGATACAAGGCGTTCAACACGTCATTGCCACCCACGGGAAGCAAGTATTCGTATTGGTTCGGTTGCAGGCCGTATACCTGCTTTTTGATCGCAAAGTATTGGATACCTTGGTTGATCAGATTGCTCAGAACAAAAAACAGAGATTGTTTTGCGCTTTGAACTTGTTCAACGGTCAGCTCTTCCGCCAGTTTCCCAGCACGACGCGCACCGTTGTCAATTAAGTTTTGAACGGTGACGACTGTTTGTCCTGCTGTGCCGCTGTATGCCATTTTTTACCTTACCAATTTGGGTTTTTCTTGGCTGACATTTTGCCACCGCTCTTGAATGGCGCAGGTTTTCCACTGCCGATTTTTTCAGACCATTCTTTGCGCAAGCCTTGTGCTTTTTCTTTATCGCCACGCTTCTCAGCGCCTTGAATGAAAGTCTTCAAGCGATTTGACTCACCGCGACGTTGCAAACGACCCCATTGCTTCTCAGCTTCAGGCTTATCACCCTTGGCTGTAGCAACGTCAGCCATCTTGCGATTGGCAGTCAGCTTGTTCATGTCGAATTTCATCTTGTGCTTTTTGATCGCACTCATCTTTGGCGCCAAGTCTGGGCCGTCATCATCATCTTCGTCACCACGTGGGTCGCCAATGGCCTTGTAGTAGTCCACGTCGCTGTCGTAATCCATTGGGTTGGTCGATGCTCGGCCGCCGACAGCCTTGTGAGCCTTGCGCTTGACGTTGTAGGCAATTGCCACGGCTTGCTTTTGAGGCTTGCCAGCAGCAATCTCGGCAGCCACGTTCTTGCCGAACGCAGCCTTGGATTTGCTTTTGATCAAAGGCATGATGCGTCCTTAGTCTGGGTTTTTGATCAAGATGCCACCTGCAAAAATGTTTGCAGTAAATGGCCCGCCAGAGTTTGACTTGATCAAATACTGAATGTCAGTTTTTTCTGCATGCGCAACGGGTGGGCCAAATGGTTGATTGTAAGCCTGCACAAAAGTTGCTTGACCTGCATACGTAACGGCGCCTGTAGTGTTGTTTTTGTTGTACTCTGCAAACAGCATATAGTTGCTTGAAGTAAACCCAACACTTGCGTCAGCCTGAATGTACGTCAAATAGAAAGTATAGCCTGCAGGTACTGTGTATAACGACATTTGCGTGGCGCCAATCCCTGCACTAATTTTGGCATATGTAGTACCACCATTTGAAATGGTAATGTTGCCAGTGTTTACTGCATTGGTCATTGCAACGCTGTTAATGCGCAAATACGAGTTTACAGTTGTGACAGCACTAGTGCCGTTCAACGCAATGGTCTCAGACTGCAACACATAGTTTGCGCCTAAGCCTGTAACAAGAACAGACTTTGCAGTCGTGTCTGACGCGCTGTCACTAACAATTGACATTTGCACAGCAGAGCCTGGGTATGCATACAATCCGCCAGATTGTGTCTGCCCTTCCCAAACTGGGCCTAATGCGCTACTACCAATAGCCGCACTAAAGCCAAAAATGTAAACTGGTGTATGCCCATCAATTTGACCACGCGCAACTTGTAAGTCAAAGGGCTCATACGCGCCTTGACGCGTTGCAGAAGAATAAGTTCCCATGTGGGTCTCCAGAAATCAATAGGAGCAGGGGCCGAAGCCCCCACTCAGGTTTAGCACACCTTGCCGCCACGCTTTTTGTTGGGAGCAACCGTGACCGATTCCTTGGTCTTGGTTACAGCGCCTGGAGTTGATGGTGAGCCAGTGAGATAACTCTTGGCTTTGCCATACAACTCTTTAGCCATGCTAATCGGATTCAGAGCTTCTTCGAGTTCACGACTCGCTTTGTCTGAAACCGCTTTCGCATCAACATTACCGCCTACGTCTTTATGAACCTTGCCACCTTTTTTGAAGGTGCCAGATTGCAGACTGTTAGCCACGGGTCGGCTGACGAAATGACGAGGCATCTTTTCAGCCTTACCGTCATTTACGACATTACCGCCCGTGGCGTAGTGCTTTTTTGCGGCGTGACCTCCATGTTTGTAGCCACCTGCGTTGGCTTCATGCACTTCACCAGTTTTGCCGTTTTTCTTGCCAGCGTGAGCTGTGTCAGCAGCGCGGTTTTCCCAGTCGCCGCCTTCAATCGCACGACCTAAGCCTGGCACTTTACCGCCACGCTTAAATCCACCTGCGTTGGACTCTTTGATGCCGCCTGTACCGTGAGCTTTGTCACGCTTGGCTTGGTGCATCTCAGTGTTCACGTAATCGTGCTCATTGCCCTCAATGGTGCCGTGCATCTTGATCTTGCCTTTGTTGACTTTCTCGTCAGTGTCAGCAGGGATCGCGCCGCCAGTTGCCTTGTGGTGCTTGTGAGCATGACCGCCGTGCTTGTAGCCAGCAGGTTTGCCTTCTTTGATCACGCCAGTGCCATGGTGCTTGTCGTGTTTAGCGCCGTCGTGCATCTTGGTCTTCTCGAATTTCTTCGCGTTGCCTTCGATGGTTGTACGGGTTTCAGCACGATCAATTGCGCCGCCTGAAGCCTTGTGGTGAGCTTTGCCACCGTGCTTCAAACCGTGCGCATGCTTGGCTTTTTCGTGGTTCTTCAGCTCTTTATCGACCTTCTTGATCTCATGCTCTTCAGCTTTGATCTCGCGCTCAACTTTCCCGCCCTTTTTAAAGTTGGGGTTCATTGCGCGGC
>CAIYFE010000186.1 GCA_903925445.1 uncultured Burkholderiales bacterium
TCAGAAAAATATGCCAATCGCAACAAAACAACCGGCGCATAAACCTACCTAAGCAAAAGCGATGCCAGTCTTTTCTGACAACACACCCGCCCCGTTGACCTGACGTAAAACAGACAATTTCAGCTGGCCCACTTATTGCTAGTTTTATCAAAACTACCGCAATCAACCAGGTCACTTGACAATGAATGCACGCAACCCAGTCTTTGATGCCATGAATGAAAAAACAAACGAGACAGGCACAACCCATGGACACGTCACTCAGCCTATGGGTTTGGACAAACTGTTCACCACGTGCGAGCAATTGCAGCAAGCTGGCAAGTCAAACGAGGCGCTGGCCATCTACACAGAATGGCTGCACACCTCACAAGATGCCAACCGCCACATGGCTTGGTTCAACTACGGCTCTTTATTGCAAGGCACCGGCAAGCCTCAAGAAGCCGTCAAGGCCTATGGCGAATGCTTGACACTGCAACCCCGCTTTCCACAAGCCTTGATCAACCTCGGCTTGACCCTCGAAAAAATGGGCCAACGCGACGCCGCCTTGCAACAGTGGGCCACCTTGGTAGGGCAGCGCCTGTTAAAAGATGCGCCCTCCTCCGACATGCTGGTACTGGCCCTCAACCACATTGGCCGCGTGCATGAAGACCTCAAGCAATATGACTTGGCCGAGCAAGCGCTAGAGCAAAGCTTGGCACTCAACCCCAAGCAACCCGGCGTGATTCAGCATTGGGTACACATTCGGCAAAAAGCCTGCGCATGGCCGGTGTACAAGCCGTTGCCCAACATCACGCAAAACGAAATGCTGATGGCCACATCACCCTTGGCCATGCTGGCACTGACCGACGACCCCGTGCAGCAACTACTCACAGCGTTTGCTTTTGTGGAACGCACCTACGGCTTCAAAGAAGAATTTTTAAGCAAGGGCCGAGAATATAGGCACGAGCGTTTGCGCGTTGGCTATGTGTCGGGTGATTTGTGTGTGCATGCCGTCGGCCTGTTGTTGCCGGAATTGCTAGAAGGCCACGACAAAAGCAAATTTGAGATTTACGGCTACGACTTCAGCCCCGAAGACGGCACGGCACACCGCGAACGTCTGAAAAAGGCGTTTGACCATCTGCGCCCGGTTCACACCATGACAGACCGGCAAGTGGCCGAACTGGTACTGGCCGACGAGATAGATGTGCTGATTGATTTGCACGGCCTCAGCTCAGGCGCCCGCCCCGGCATATTTGCCTTGCACCCCGCCCCTAAGCAAGGCACCTACCTCGGATTCATTGGCACCACCGGCATGCCTTGGTTTGACTTTGTCATTGCAGACCGCTACGCCTTACCCGAAGAGTTAACCCCCTACTTCACCGAGAAGCCTTTGTATGTGGAGGGAAGCTTTATTCCCCTCACCCGCGATGAAACGCCTGTACGTGAAGCCACCCGTGCTGAATTTGGATTGCCAGAAGATGCGTTTGTGATGGCGGCGTTTGGGAATGTTTACAAAATCACACCAGAGATGTTTGCCACTTGGATGAAGATATTGAAAGAAATTCCACGGGCTGTACTTTGGTTGATTGATGACAATCCGACGACGACCGCCAATATTCGAAAACATGCCACGTCTTCCAACGCTAACTTATCAAGAATCGTATTTACACCACGTGCTGCACATAGTGAATACAAGGCCAAATTAAGGATGGCAGATGTATTTTTGGACAATTTCCCATACAACTGCGGGTCAACAACCAACGATGCAATCAACGCGGGTTTGCCACTTGTAACCCTAAGTGGAAAAACTCTCGTATCAAGAATGGGTAAGTCTGTGTTGAGCTCATTTGGCGTATCAGAATTGGTCACTGAAACAAGCAAGCAATACATCAGTATCTGCATATTACTTAGCACGGACAGTAAATTTTCCGAGAAGGTTCGTAGAAATATCGCACTCAATAAAGTCGAGGCTAAACGAGGCATGCAAATTCCATTAGAAAGAATTCAAGCCAAATGAAAACCCGCATTTACCAAATTTGTTACTCAAAAGAAACCTTGGCAAATGTGCCTGTTGGTTTTTTGGTGTTGGACAA
>CAIYFE010000187.1 GCA_903925445.1 uncultured Burkholderiales bacterium
CCGAACTGGCACAACACGATGCCAGCACCGTGTTGCAACGCGCCCGCAACGAATTGTTGGCCACCATGGCTTGTCACAGCGCGGTGCGCGCCAATCGACAACTGAGTTTGGACGAAATGAATGCTTTGTTGCGCCAAATGGAAATCACCGAACGCTCCGACCAATGCAACCACGGTCGCCCCACTTGGCGACAGTTGAGCATGCGCGAGTTGGACGCTTTGTTTTTACGCGGACGCTGAACCCCGATGGATGCGATCGCCTTGGTCGGCCCGACAGCCAGCGGAAAAACCGCAGCAGCCTTGTTGTTGGCGCAGCACTTGCCCATTGAAATCATCAGCATGGACTCGGCGCTCGTGTACCGAGGCATGGACATTGGCACGGCCAAACCCAGCGCACAAGAATTGGCGCAAGTCCCGCACCACCTCATCAACATCCGCGATCCTTTGCACGCCTACAGCGCCGCAGATTTTGAACGCGATGCGCGCCAACTCATCCAAGACATTCACGCACGCCACAAATGGCCTGTGCTGGTCGGTGGCACCATGCTGTATTTCAAAGCCTTGCACGAAGGTTTGGACGATTTACCCCGCGCCAACGCCCAAGTGCGACAAGACTTAGAAGCACAAGCCCAACAACTCGGTTGGCCTGCACTTCATGCGCAATTGGCCAACGTCGATGCGCCCACGGCCGCCCGACTCGCTCCGCATGACGCGCAACGCATTTCACGCGCATTGGAAGTCTGGCGTCTCAGTGGCAAACCCTTGTCGCAATGGTTTGCCGAAGGCGCACAGCAACGCGAGGCCAACGGCGCAGCATTGCACATTCCAGTTGTATCGCTCGAACCGCTGAATCGCGCTTGGTTGCATGAAAGAATTGCCTTGCGTTTTGACACCATGTTGGCACAAGGTTTTTTGGATGAAATGCAGCACTTGCGCGCACGCCAAGACCTCAGCCCCGAATTGCCCAGCATGCGTTGTGTGGGTTATCGACAAGCGTGGGAAATCTTGGATGAAGCAACGGCCAAGCAAATCAGCGTGAGCCAACTGCTGCCCAAATTGCGCGAGTTGGGTGTGGCCGCAACACGGCAATTGGCCAAACGTCAGCTCACTTGGTTGCGTTCTCTACCCGATCGACACGTGGTGTCTTGCGATGCACCCGACGCCAGTGCGCAAGTGCTGGCGCACATTCAAACCCTCATTGCAAAGGCTCTTTGAGCGCGTCGGGCACCACCAAGGGCAACACCGCCACACCTTCTTCCAACAGCGCTTGGGTTTGCTCGGGCGTGGCTTGCCCACGGATGTTGCGATGCTCCGATTCGCCGTAATGCATTTTTCGCGCTTCTTGCGGAAATTGCTCGCCCACGTCTTCGGTGTTGGACATCACATGGCGCACCATCTTCATCCACGCTGCTTGCAGCTGGGTGGGGTCTACCGCAGGGGTTTGGGCGGGTGCTGCGCTCAAGTTCAAACGCGGGGCGCTGAGTCGTTTGACCACTTGGGCATCGCCGCACAAAGGGCAGCTGACCAAGCCACGCGAGCGTTGGCTTTGAAATTCATCTTCAGACGCAAACCACCCTTCAAAATGATGGGCGTTGGCACAGGATAAATCCAAGACTTTCATGGGCAGAATTATCGCTCAGCCCATCACTTGCCAGTTCAAAGGCCACGCGCCGCTTCGGTAGTTTTGCAACCACATCAAGCACGCCATCGATTTGGTGTCGGTCAATTCACCACTTTGGGTCCAGCGCAACAACTCCGGCAAACTGGCCGTGAAGACATCTAAAAATTCGCCCTCATCCAGACGACGTGCGCCCAAAGTCAAATCTTTGGCAAACCAGATTTCAATGAATTCATCCGAATACCCAATGGCTGGATGCATGATGCCCGCGCACGCCCATTGCCGTGCGCTGTAGCCTGTTTCTTCAAGCAATTCACGTTGCGCGCAGGCCAAGCGATCTTCACCGGGATCAATTTTTCCAGCGGGAAACTCGATCATGACGCGTTGCACCGGGTAGCGAAATTGCCGCTCCATCACCAAACGGCCGTCGTCCAATTCGGCCACGATGGCCACGGCGCCAGGATGCTTGATGTATTCGCGCACAGACGCTTTGCCGTCGGGCAATTGCACCGTGTCACGAAATACATGTAAAAAATTTCCGCTGAACACTTCTTGGCTCACCAAGCCCTGTTCTTGCAAATGCGCAGCGTTGCTTGAATCGGTTTTTGTCATGACGCATGGCTCCAGTAAAAAGGCCAGCACGGGGCTGGCCTTTGGCAAATGAAACGCAGACTTGATCAGCTGCCCAAGGTCGCCACAATGGCTTTGGCACACAAGGCCATCAAGCCGCTGGGGAACAAACCAATGAACACCAACAACGCGGCGTTGATGAACAACACCACACGCACATCTGCACCCGCCGACACGGTGCTGGCCGTGATGGGTTCGTCAAAGTACATGACTTTGACCACGCGCAAATAGTAAAACGCGGCCAACAACGACATCAACACAGCAAAAATGGACAACGCCATCGCGCCAGATTGTCCCGATGTGATCAAAGCCTGCAACACAGACAACTTGCCCGCAAAACCCACCAAGGGCGGAACACCGGCCAGCGAGAACATGCACACCGTCATCACGCCGGCATACAAAGGACTGCGTTGATTCAAACCCGCAAAGTCGCTAATCTCTTCACTCTCAAACCCTTCGCGTGCCAACAACAAAATGATGCCGAACGCAGCCAAGGTGGTCAGCACATAAGTCACCACATAAAACATGGCCGAGCTGTAAGCGTTGGCCGCAGGCACGGTGCTGCCATTGACAACCCCCGCGAGCAAACCAATCAACACAAAGCCCATTTGAGAAATGGTGGAGTACGCCAACATGCGTTTGAGGTTGGTTTGGGCAATACCGGTCAAGTTACCAATCAGCAACGAAGCCACCGACAACACCACCAACATTTGTTGCCAATCCACTGCCAAAGGCAACAAGCCCTCGACCAGCAAACGCACCGTCATCGCAAACGCGGCCAATTTGTGCGCGCCACCGATCATCAGCGTCACCACCGTGGGCGCGCCTTGGTACACATCGGGCACCCACATGTGAAATGGCACCACGCCAAATTTGAAGGCCAAGCCAGCCACCAAAAACACCACGCCCAAAATCAGCACTTGGTGGTTGATTTGACCTGTGCCCACGGCTTTGAAGACCGTTGCAATATCCAACGAACCCGTGGCGCCATAAATCATGGACATGCCGTAGAGCAAGAAACCACTGGCCAAAGCGCCCAAGACGAAATATTTCATCGCGGCTTCGGTTGCGGTTGCATTGTCACGACGCAACGCCACCAAGGCATAGCTTGACAAGGTGACCAACTCAACCCCGAGGTACAAGACCAAGAAGTTGTTGCCAGAAATCATGACGTACATGCCCAGCAAGCCAAACAAGCCGAGCGTGAAGATGTCGCCACCAAAGCGCAACATGTCACGATCCGCCGCATAAGGGCGTCCATAAACAAACGTAGCCGCCATGGTCAAGGTAGAGAAGCATTTGAGCCAATTGCCCATCGGGTCAGAGACCACCATGCCGCCAAAGCTGTACACCGTCTCGCCTTGTGTGGCATCGTTGATTTGCAACACCGCAACACACGCCAAGGTCAACAAGGTCAAGGCATACGTCAAGGTGCGACGAGGCGACTTGACGAACAAGTCCACCAACGCAATCACGATGGTCATGACCAACAACAAGATTTCGGGATAAAGCGCCGCAACGCCTAGTTTTTCAAACATGTTTCAAATCCCTTTTATTGGGGCAGCTTGGAAATCGCCACGTGCTTGAGCAAGTCAGCCACAGAAGCATCCATCACATCGGTGAAAGGTTTGGGATACAAACCCATGGCCAACACAGCAATTGCCAACAACGCCAGCATCAGGTACTCGCGGTTGTTGATGTCGGTGAGCTCTTTGACGTGGTCGTTGGCAACCGGTCCAAGATAAACGCGCTTGACCATCCACAAGGTGTAGGCCGCGCCGAAAATCAAAGCCGTGGCTGCTGCCAGTCCGATGAAGAAGTTGTATTGAATGGCACCCAAAATCACCATCCACTCCCCCACAAAACCTGCTGTACCGGGCAAACCGCAGTTGGCCATGGCAAACAACAAAGCAAAGGCCGCGAATTTGGGCATGGTGTTGACCACGCCGCCATAACTTGAAATAGCACGCGAGTGCATGCGGTCATACAACACGCCAATGGACAAGAACATCGCACCGGACACAAAACCGTGCGAGATCATTTGAACCAAAGCGCCCGACACACCGATGTCGCTGAAGATGAAAAAGCCCAGCGTCACAAAACC
>CAIYFE010000188.1 GCA_903925445.1 uncultured Burkholderiales bacterium
AGCCAAAGAGTTTGACCGCGACACGATTCCGGGCGACTACGCCACCTTGCAAGTGCCTTGCCCAACCTGTGGCGGGGTGGTGAAAGAAAACTACCGCCGCTACACCTGCGTCGGCAAAGACGGCGCCGGCGAAGGCTGCGGTTTTTCAATCAGCAAAATTCCCGGCGGGCGCACGTTTGAGGTAGCCGAGGTTGAGCAATTCATTCGGGACAAAAAAATTGGCCCCTTGGAAGGTTTCCGCTCCAAAGCGGGTTGGCCATTCACCGCAGAAATTGCGCTCAAGTTCGACGAAGAAGAGAAAAACTGGAAACTTGAATTCGATTTTGGCGATGACAAAAACGCCGATTCGGGCGAGATTGTCGAGTTTGATGCCAACTTGCCTGCTTTGGGTCATTGCCCCAAATGCGGCAGCCCCGTGCATGAACACGGCAGCAACTATGTGTGCAGCAAAGCCGTGCCCACACACGCGCAAGCCACGCCCAGCTGTGACTTCAAGAGCGGCAAGATCATCTTGCAGCAACCGGTCGAGCGCGAGCAAATGCAAAAGCTCTTGAGCGAAGGCAAAACCGACTTGCTCGACAAGTTTGTGTCGATGCGCACACGTCGCCCGTTCAAAGCCTTTTTGCAATGGGATGCGGAGGCAGGCAAGGTCAACTTTGCGTTTGAGCCACGTGCCAGCAAATTCCCACCGCGCCCAGGTGGCAAAACGCCCACCACCAACGCCTTGATCAAAGCCGCAGGCAAAACGGCGCCCGCGAAAAAAGCGGCCGCAAAAACCACCAAGGCCGCCAAAGCGACCAAGGCCGATGCCAAACCCAAGGCACCCCGCAAAGTCAGCGCAGGCTTTTTGCCCAGCGCAGAACTTGCCCATGTGATTGGCCCAGAGGCCGTGGCGCGCACCGAAGTGATCAAAAAAATCTGGGA
The DNA here is from genome assembly GCA_903925445.1 of uncultured Burkholderiales bacterium. GTDB lineage: Bacteria > Pseudomonadota > Gammaproteobacteria > Burkholderiales > Burkholderiaceae_C > Limnohabitans. The sequence continues at coordinate 925 of CAIYFE010000188.1, forward strand.
CTACATCAAGGCCAACGGACTGCAAGACGCGACCAACAAACGCGCCATCAATGCCGATGCCAAATTGCGCCCTGTGTTTGGCAAAGACCAAGTGACCATGTTTGAGTTGGCGGGCATCGCGGGCAAACATTTGCGTCCCGTGGCGGAGTAAGGGCAAGGCCGATGACAGCTACGCAACACCCGCCCCTCATCGCCCAGCCGCAAAGCATGCACTTTGAGCAGCCGCTGCGGTTGCAAAGCGGCGCGTCGATTCGCGACTACACCTTGGCGTTTGAGACTTACGGCACCTTGAATGCACAGCGCAGCAATGCGGTGTTGGTGTGCCACGCGCTCAACGCTTCGCACCATGTGGCGGGCGTGTACGAAGGCCAAGCCAACAGCGAAGGTTGGTGGGACAACATGATTGGCCCCGGCAAGCCGCTCGACACCAACCAGTTCTTCGTGATTGGGGTGAACAACTTGGGCTCTTGCTTTGGCTCCACCGGCCCCATGCATGTGCATCCCGACACGGGGCGCGTTTATGGCGCTGATTTTCCAGTGGTGACGGTGGAAGATTGGGTCAACGCACAAGCGTTGTTGTTGGATCGTTTGGGCATTTCCCAACTCGCCGCTGTCATGGGCGGCAGTTTGGGCGGCATGCAAGCACTGAGCTGGACGTTGCAGCATCCCGAGCGCGTCAAGCACGCGGTGGTGGTCGCCAGCGCCCCCAACTTGACGGCTGAAAACATCGCCTTCAACGAGGTGGCTCGTCGCGCCATCGTGACCGATCCGGACTTTCATGGCGGGCATTTTTACCAACACAACGTGGTGCCCAAACGCGGTTTGCGCATTGCCCGCATGGTGGGGCACATCACCTACTTGAGCGACGATGTGATGAACGAAAAATTCGGTCGTCAATTGCGCGATGCGGTCGTGGGCAGCGCCACCGGCTACCGTTATTCCACGCAAGATGTGGAATTCCAAATCGAGAGCTACTTGCGCTACCAAGGCGATAAGTTCAGCGAGTACTTTGACGCCAACACCTACTTGCTCATCACCCGAGCCTTGGATTACTTCGATCCAGCCGCAGGATTTGGCGACAATTTGTCAGCGGCTTTTGCGCGCACCCGAGCCAAGTTTTTGCTGGTCAGCTTCACCACCGATTGGCGCTTTTCACCGCAACGCAGCCGAGAAATGGTGCAAGCTTTGCTAGACAACCAGCGCGATGTGAGTTACGCCGAAATCGATGCGCCGCACGGCCACGATGCATTCTTGCTCGACGACTCGCGCTACATGAATGTGGTGCGCTCTTACTTCGAGCGTGTTCATCAAGAGCTTGACGGAGGTGCCGCATGAAGCCCGCCATCCACTTGACCAACACCTTGCAAGCGATTGCCAACTTGGTGCCACACGGCAGCCGCGTGCTCGATTTGGGTTGCGGCGATGGCGCTTTGCTGGCTTACTTGAAAACCCACAAAGCCTGCACGGGCTACGGCGTGGAGTTGAGTGACGCCAATGTGTTGGCATGCATGCAGCGCGGCGTCAACGTGTTGCAACTCAACTTGGACCAAGGACTGCGCGTGTTTGGCGACCAGTCGTTTGATGTGGTGCTGCAAATCGACACCTTGCAACACTTGCGCAACACCGAAACCATGTTGCGCGAAACCGCACGGGTGGGGCGTTTGGGCATTGTGGCGTTTCCTAACTTTGCGCATTGGCCCAATCGTTGGAGTGTGTTGACGGGCCGCATGCCTGTTACCAAACGACTGCCTTACCAGTGGTATGACACGCCCAACATCCGTGTGGGCACATTTGCCGACTTTGAAGTCTTGGCGCGAAAAAATGGCTTGCAAGTTCAAGATGCGTTTGGCCTGCAAGATGGTCAGCGTGTCAACACCTTGCCCAATTTGTTGGCTGGCACCGCGGTGTTCAAGTTGCAAGGAGCTTTGTCATGAATGCACGTGCGCCCACAGCCGCGCTCAATCCTCAAACTTTGTTGCAGTCGGTCACGCAAGCGTGGGACAGCGACATCGTGCAGCAGTTGAGTGACTACATTGCCGTTCCCGCCAAGTCGCCCGCTTTTGATGCCGATTGGGCAGCCCATGGCCACATCGATCGCGTTGTTCAAAGTGCAGCCGACTGGGTGCTGGCGCAAAAAGTGCCAGGCCTGCGCCTAGAAATCATCCGCTTGCCCCAACGCACGCCCGTGATTTTTTTTGAAGTGGACGCCACTCGCGACAACGCAGCCAGCAGCCAAACCGTGTTGATGTACGGCCACTTGGACAAGCAACCCGAATTCAACGGTTGGCGCTCAGACTTGGGCCCTTGGACGCCCAAGTTCGAAGACGGCAAGCTCTACGGGCGAGGCGGTGCAGACGATGGTTACGCGATTTACGCCAGCATCGCAGCCATCCAAGGACTCAAAGCGCAAGGCGTCAAACACCCCCGCATCGTGGGCTTGATTGAAACCTGCGAAGAATCGGGCTCTTACGACTTGCTGCCCTACGTGGACGCACTGCGTTCGCGCTTGGGCGATGTCGGTTTGGTCATGTGTTTGGACAGTGGGGCTGGCAATTACGAGCAGCTGTGGCTCACCACCAGCTTGCGCGGCATGGCCAGTGGCGTGCTCAAGGTGGAGGTGCTGAGCGAGGGCATTCACTCGGGCGACGCATCGGGCGTGGTGCCTTCGAGCTTTCGCATCATGCGCCAAGTGCTGGATCGCTTGGAAGACAGCGCCACCGGGCGCTTGCTGCCGGCCAGTTTTCATGTCGAAGTGCCCGCCGATCGTTTGCAGCAAGCCCGTGCCACAGCGGCTTTGTTGGGCGATGAGCTGTTCAAGCGCTTTCCTTGGGCGCATCACGATTGCGCTGGCGCAAGTCTGTCGACTTTGCCCATGACCGACGATCCGCTGCAAGCCTTGTTGCAACGCACTTGGGCGCCTACTTTGAGCGTCACCGGCGCGGACGGCTTGCCTGCGCTCAAAGATGCGGGCAACGTGCTGCGGCCTTACACGGCCTTCAAACTCAGCTTGCGTTTGCCGCCTTTGTTGAATGCGGCGCAAGCGGTGCAAACGCTCAAAACCTTGCTCGAAGACAACGCGCCTTACCAAGCCCACGTGACCTTTCATCCCGAAGGCGCTGCCAATGGCTGGAACGCGCCCACCTCAGCGCCATGGTTTGAGCAAGCTTTGAACGAAGCCAGCCTTGCGCACTTTGGCGCACCCTGCGCCACCATCGGTCAAGGCGGCACCATCCCGCTCATGAACTTGTTGAGCCAAGGTTTTCCCAAGGCGCAAATGATGGTCTGCGGCGTCTTGGGCCCCAAGAGCAACGCCCACGGCCCCAATGAGTTTTTGCATGTGCCGTATGCCAAACGCCTGACCGCTGCCGTCGGTCACGTCATGGCGGCCATGCCTTGACGCCTTAAAGCAGGCTCAATCCCACCAAGGCGGCCAAGGCGGCAGTTTCGGCACGCAACACGCGCGCGCCAAGGCTGATGGCCGCAAAACCGTTGGACCGCGCCAAGCGGTCTTCGGCGTCGCTCAAGCCGCCTTCTGGGCCGTTGAGCAAGAGCCACTGATTTGGATCTGCGCCCGCAAGGCCACCTGCTGATGCGCCCCATTGCGTCAACGCTTGCGTGCTTTCATGCAAAGACAGCACCGCTTTGTGGGCGGACATGGAGGCGCAGGCCGTGAGCCAAGCTTCCAAACGTTGGGGCGCGTCGATGAGGGGAACTCGGTTGCGCCCACATTGCTCGCAGGCGCTGGCTGCGATGGCTTGCCAATGGGCTTGTTTTTTGTCGGCACGTTCGCCGCTGAGGCGAATCACGCTGCGCTCAGTCATCAGCGGGGTGATGCGCGCCACGCCGAGTTCGGTGGCTTTTTCGACCAACCAGTCCATGCGTTCATTGGCGGGCATGCCCACGGCCAAGTGAACTTGGCGCTGGGCTTCGCGTTCTACGGCGATGTGCGAGCCAACGCTGACGCGCACATCGCTGCGACCCATGTGTTCAACCTGGGCGTTGAATTCGCCGCCTTGTCCATTGAACAAGGACAAACCGTGGCCGGGCTGCATGCGCAAGACCTGCACATGACGCGCCGCAACGGCAGGCAAGTCGATGGATGCGCCTTCTTGCAAAGGCATGGGGCAGTAAAAACGTGGCATGGTCAAGCGCCGCTTTGCGGCCCCAAACGCGGATAAGCCAAGTTGATGCCCGACTCCAGCCCTTCGACTTGGTCAATGAAGCGCAGCAGCGGCTTTAACTCGACATAACGGCTGGCCGTGGCGCGGATGTAGCTGATAAAGCGCGGGGCATCGGCCAAATATTTGGGTTTGCCATCGCGCAAGGTCAGCCGCGCAAAAATGCCAGCGACCTTGAGGTGGCGCTGCAACCCCATCCACTCCACGGCGCGCCAAAACTCGCCAAAGTCTTGCGACCAGCCTTCAAAGTCAAGCAAGCCGAGTTTGCGGGCGCGTTCCCAATAGCGGATGGTGATGTCCAGCACAAAGTCCTCGTCCCAGCTCAAAAACGCGTCGCGCATCAAACTGGCAATGTCATAGGTGATCGGGCCATAGACCGCGTCTTGAAAATCCAGCACCCCCAAGCGCGGCTCGGCGGGATCGCGCGGCATCATCAAATTGCGCGGCATGAAGTCGCGGTGAACATACACGCTGGGCGCGGCCAAGTTGCGTTGGATGATGGTGGTGAAGGTGGTTTGCAGCATGTGTTGCTGCTCAAGGGTCAATTGCAGGCCGCGGTGCTGGGTCAAATACCAATCGGGGAAGAGGTTCAACTCGCGCGCCAGCAAGGCTTGGTCGTAAGGCGGCAACTGGTCGGGGCGGCTGCTTTGCTGCCAAGCCAGCAAGGCGTCCACCGCCCGCAAATACAAGCCATGATTGGCTTGCGCTTGGGTGTGGTCGATGGCATCCATCATGGTCTGGTTGCCCAAATCGTCCAGCAGCATGAAGCCCAGAGCTTCGTCCCAAGCCAGCACGCGAGGCGCGAGCAAGCCAGCGGCTTGCATCAATTGCGCGACGTGCACAAACGGTTGGCAGTTTTCTTTGTCCGGCGGGGCGTCCATGACGATGCAGCTGCCAAAGGCGCTGTCGACGCGAAAGTAACGCCTAAAACTGGCATCGGCTGATGCAATGCGCACCGTGTCGGGCTTGACGCCGTGGGCTGCGGCTTGGGTTTGGAGCCAGTTTTCAAAGGCGACGCGCCGTGTGGCTTGAGGCCATTCGATGGGGCTTGAACCAAGCTGGGCGTGGGCAAGGTTGGCTGCGGTGGGGTGGGGTGTGCTGCTCATGGATAATTCAAATTTTACAAACCAACAGTTGTTGCTCTTTTTATGGCGCAACTGGGTTTCGTTCAAGGTTGCTTTGCGTTGACTTTCTTGCTTCGTTTTCCCCGCCGAAATCGCCAACTTGTCCCATTTGGGGCGGGTGCATTGGCGTTGCTGACAGGGTTTTGCGCACAAGCCCAGACCGTCAGCGCGCCAGCTTTGGTGCTCAAGCCCAGCAGTTTGTTGCAAGAAACGATCACCCAAGACGTGCGCAAACAACTGCCTACTTTTGTGCAAAGTGACGCGATCAGCGGCCAAACTGACGTCAAAACCACTTTGGATGGCCATGTTGTGATCCGTCGCGGCGACATGCTGATCAAGGCCGACCATGTGGATTACGATCACGCGTCCGATTTGGCCAAAGCCGTTGGCAATGTCTACATCAACCGCGCAGGCAATGTGTACCAAGGGCCTGAGCTGAATTTGTATTTGGATGCGTTTGAGGGTTTTTTCACCCAGCCCACGTTTGACTACCCCAAGTACGGTGGACACGGCAAAGCCGATCGAATTGACTTTGTAGACAGCGCCAACACGCAGCTTTTCAAAGCCAGTTACACCACCTGCCAACGCAGACCCGGGCCGAGCTGGTTGCCCGACTGGCTGATTCGCGCCGACAAGATCAGCCTAGACTCGGATCGCAACGTGGGCGTGGCCGAAAACGCCAAACTCGAATTCAAGGACGTCACGCTGCTGTCCTCCAGCTCCATCGAGTTTCCCTTGGGCGATACGCGCAAATCTGGCTTGTTGCCGCCAGCCATTGGGGCAGACAACATCGGGGGATTGCAATATTCCCAGCCCTACTACATCAACTTGGCGCCCAACCGCGACGCCACCATCACGCCCACCTACTGGAGCCGACGCGGGGTGCAAGGCGAAGCCGAGTTCAGATATCTGGAGAGTTCAAACAACCCCTTGATCCCCGTTCAGGGGTTGGCACGGGTGGATTACATGGCCAATGAC
>CAIYFE010000189.1 GCA_903925445.1 uncultured Burkholderiales bacterium
CAGCGTTGCGCGCTCTGGGCGCAGGTTTGGGTTGGCTGCTTTATCAATGCGTGCGATCACGCAGGCGCGTGGTGGACACCAATTTGCGGCTGTGCTTTGCCCATCTGAGTGAGGCACAACGCGAGGCCATGACGCGCGAGGTTTTTGTTTATTTTGCGCAGGCTTGGTTGGACCGCAGCTGGTTGTGGCATCGCAGCGCGGCCTGCATTCAATCGCGGGTGCGCGTGCTGGGAGCGCAGCATTTGGTGTCAGATCAGCCCACGGTGTTGTTTGCGCCGCATTTTGTCGGGTTGGATGTTGGTTGGACGGCGCTCACGCTGGACAGATCCAAGCAATTCACCACGATTTACACGCCGCAGTCGAACCCTGCCGCCGACGCTTGGATTGAGCGAGGCCGTCAGCGCTTTGGGCAAGCGCGCTTGTTTCGTCGCGAAGATGGCGTCAAAGCCATCGTCAGTGCGTTGCGACGTGGGGAATGCTTGTATTTGTTGCCGGATATGAACTTTGGGCCCAGCGAATCGATCTTTGTGCCTTTTTATGGCGTCTCTGCCGCGACCGTGCCCTCACTGTCAAGGTTTGCTGCGTTGGGACGCGCGCGCGTGATGCCTGTGGTCACACGCATGACGCAAGACGGCTACGAGGTGCAAATTCATGCGCCTTGGACAGATTTCCCAACCGACGATGTGCAGGCCGATACCGCCACCATGAATGTGCGATTGCAAACCTTCATTGATACCATGCCCGCCCAATATTTTTGGGTGCACAAGCGTTTCAAAACGCGCCCGCATGGCGAGCTCCAGGTTTACTGAGCCGTTGCGTTGAAAAAATCTTCCAAATAACGCGCCACCAACTGCGGCTGCTCATGCACCAACCAATGCGTGCCGTCTGCCACGCGGTGCAGCGTCAAGTGCGGAATGTAGGCCTCTAAGCCCTCGATCAAGCTCGGCGGTAACGCGATGTCTTGCATGGCCCAAATCACGCAGGTGGGAATTTGAACCGTCAACATGTCGTGAGGCAGTTGCAAGTTGGCGGCCGCGGGGTCTTCTGGGCGGGGTGGTCGCATGGGCGAGGCGCGGTAGTAGTTCACCCCGCCGGTCAAGCCGTGTTGCCAAACCTTGCGAAATTGCGTTTTGACTTCTTCGGTGAGCCAAGCATGGGCGCCGTCGACCGCGCCCATGTTGCTGAAAAATTCCCACAAGCGGCGGTAATCGTCTTGAGCCAACAACTGCTCAGAGTCGGGGCGAATCAAGAAATTCATGTAAGCACTGGCGGCTTGTTGCTCAGGGTTGTTTTGCAACTCACGCAAAAAAGTCCCGGGATGCGGTGAGTTGATGATGGCCAAACCTTGCATCAAAGCGGGCTGCTGGTTGGCCAAATTCCATGCCACCGCGCCACCCCAATCGTGCGCGATCAAACTTGCCAGCGGCGCTTTGGGGCTTTCTATCGCGATCAAGGCGGCGATGTCTTGCGCCAAATGTTTGGTGCGATACGCGCTGACTTCGCTAGGCGCGCTGGAGTTTTCGTAGCCACGCAAGTTGGGCGCAATGCAGCGATAGCCGCCGTGGGCGGGTTGGGAAAAATGTTCGAGCAGCGCATCCCACACAAAGGCTGCTTCAGGAAATCCGTGCAAAAACATCAGCACTGGGCGTCCAGCTTGTCCGCTGGCGCGACAGCTCAAAGAAATGCCGTGAGGCAGTGTGTGGGTGAGTTGTTCGATCAAGGATGCATCCAGTCGTAGAGTTGCGAAGCGACTTCTTCAACGCCTTGTTTTTTCAGCGCAGAAAAGAGTTTGACTTCGCCACCGCCAGCTTGCAGTCGCGCAATAGACAGCGCCTTGGCGGCTTCGGTTCGATTGAGCTTGTCCGACTTGGTCAGCAACACCAAAAACTTCAACCCGTCCTCCACCCTGGGTCGGATCACATCGAGCAAGATGTCGTCCAACTCCGTCAAACCGTGGCGCGGATCACACAGCATGACGACGCCTTTGAGATTTTCTCGGCTGATCAGGTAATTGGCCATGACTTGTTGCCAGCGCACTTTGTCGTGTTTGGGCACCGAGGCGTAGCCGTAGCCGGGCAAATCCGCCAACACCGCATCGGCTTGCCCCTGACGACCCAAAGCAAACAAATTGATGTGCTGGGTGCGGCCTGGTGTTTTGGACGCAAAAGCCAGACGTTTTTGCTGCGTCAGCACGTTGATGCAGGTGGATTTGCCCGCGTTTGAACGGCCCACAAAGGCAATTTCGGGCAAATCGTAGGCAGGCAAATGGTGCAGTTGCGCGGCGGTGGTCAAAAACCGTGCGGTGTGCAGCCAGCCCAGCGCATATTTGGCGTGTTCGGCAGGTGAGTCAGAAGGATTCATACGGCATTGTAGAATCAGCGAAGTTTTTCAACGTCTTTGCGCGTTTTCAACCTAAGCACCTCTTATGAAACTCTTTGCTTCTTTGTTGATTGCAGCCGCCTTGGTGGCTCCAATGGTTTCTCAAGCCAATGAACCCGCAGCAGCGCCGGTCGCCGCCAAACCTGATTTGGCTCAGGGCGAAGCTGTTTTTTCTAAAACATGCGTGGCTTGTCACGGCTCTGACGGCAACTCTTCCATTTCAACCAATCCCAAGTTGGCGCAACAGCACCCAGCCTACATCGCCAAACAATTGCATGAATTCAAATCAGGCAAACGCGCCAATGCTGTCATGAGTGGCATGGCTGCGGGTTTGAGCGAAGAAGACATTCGCAACGTGGCTGCTTGGTTGGGTAGCCAAAAAGCCAAACCAGGTTTTGCCAAAGACCGCGAGTTGGTGACGATGGGCGAGCGCATTTTCCGTGGCGGCATTGCAGATCGCCAAATTCCCGCTTGTGCAGGTTGCCACGCGCCCAACGGTGCGGGCTTGCCAGACCAATACCCCCGCTTGGCAGGACAACACGCCGACTACGTTTCAACACAGTTGATGGCTTTCCGTGAATCGGATCCCAAACAAGGCCGCAAAAACAGCCTGACCATGAACCAAGTCGCAGCCAAAGTGAAC
>CAIYFE010000190.1 GCA_903925445.1 uncultured Burkholderiales bacterium
CCACCACAGCAGATGTGATCAGCTGCGGCGTTCCCATCGTGACGCTGTACGGCAAGACCATGGTCTCGCGTATGGGAAAAAGTATCTTGAGCAGTCTTGGACTGCATGAACTCATCACAGCCACACCACAAGCTTACGAAGACTTGGTGGTATCACTGTTGAGTTCACCTGAAAAACGCCAAAAAGTACGAGCACATTTGGCAAGCCAGTGGGCGAATGTGCATCAACAAACACAACGCAACGTCGCTTCTTTTGAGGCGGGTTTGATGCAACGCTTACAAGCGCTTGCTTAAGGATGCAACATGGACATGAAACCGAAAATCTTGGTGATCCGTCAACTGGCTTTGGGCGATGTCATTTTGGTCACACCGATCATTGAACAACTCCATCGCGATTACAACGGGAATTGCCAAATCGATGTATTGACGCTCAAGCCAGCGGTTTTTGCCAACAATCCCTACGTTCACAAGGTCTACACGCCGCAAACCTACCAAGAAATCAATTGCGTTTATGACCGAACCGTTCATCTGGATTTGGCGTATGAAAAACAACCACGCTTGCACATCACCGACGCCTATGCGTTGTATGCCTTTGGTTCTCCTGAAAAGTTGGAACACAAACGGGCTCAGCTCTACAGCACCTTAGAAGACAAAACCAAAATTGCGAACATTCACAACACGCAAATAAGGGGTGACTATGCGGTCATCCACATGCGGCACGACTCTTGGCCAAGCCGCAATTTGTCAGAGCAAACTTGGAAAAATATTGTCCAAGTTTTGTTGGATGAAACAGATTTAAAAATTGTGCAAGTTGGATCTGCGCAAGAGTTTGCTTTTGACCATGACCCGCGTCTCATCAACATGTTGAGCGGCTTCAGCATTCAAGAGCTCAAAGAACTGATTGCAACCTCCAAGCTCTACGTGGGCATTGATTCGGGCACCTTGCATATTGCGGCGACCACCAACACGCCCATTGTTTCGCTGTTCACAAGCGCTCATCACACCTTGCGCATGCCCTTGGGGCGTCCAGCATCAGCGCCATTTGTTCCTGTCGCGCCCCGAGTCGATTGCTACGGATGCCAAGCCAACATACAGCCGCCCATCACCGGGGTGGTTTGCCACCGTGGCGATCCGTACTCGCCGCCTTGCAAAGACGCTTTTGCAATGCAAGACATACAGCGCGCCATTCGCAAAGCAAGCGAGTCAACGCTTGCTTGCGTTACTGAACCGTGATCGCTGCAATTTGCGCTTCGCTGAGTCCTGCCAATTGGGCTGAACTCAAAGCGTTGAGTTGATCGCTGGTCAATACGGCCATTTGGCTGGTGGTCAAACCGGCCATGTCGGCAGTCTCGATGGCTGCAATTTGATCGGTCGACAACTGCGCCACCGCATCCGTTGTGATGGCTTTGATTTGAATTGCGCTCAAAGCAACCACGTCGTCGGTGGTCAACGCTGTGATTTGATCGCTGGTCAATGCGGCAATCAAATCGGAACCTATCAACTTGATTTGAGCCGACCCAATTGCAGCCACGGCATCTGTCGACAAGGCAGCAAAGTCTTGCGTTTGCATGCTTGCAATTTGCGATGGTGCCAAAGCGTGAATCACATCTGTGCTCAAAGCCGCAGCTTGATCGGTGGTCAACGCCACAATTTCTTGTGTTGTCAGCGCACGAACTTGCGAGCTGGTCAACGCATTGATTTGGTCACTGCCCAATGCAGCCATTTGTGCCGTTGTGAGTTTGGTGATTGACAAGTTAGAAATTGCACTGATTTGATCGGTGCCCATCGCTGCCATCGCATCGGTGGTGAGCGCTTTGATCTGAGACGTCGAGAGCAGCGCAACATCAGCCGTTGTCAAGGCTTTGGCTTGGCTCGAAGACAAGGCTGCAATCTGATCCGTGCTCAAACTCTTCGTTTGGTTGGTCGTGATGGCAGCAATTGCATCGCTGCTCAAGCTGGCGACGTCGGCTGTGGTCATCACCGACAGTTGAGCAGCACGCAAAGCGTTGATGACTGCGCTGCTCAAGCCCGAGGCTTGATCCGTCGTCAATGCAATGATTTGCGCGCTGTTGAGGGCTGAAATTTGTCCGCTGCTCAGCACATTGAGCTGGTCTGTGGTCAAGGCGGACACTTGCGTGGTCGTCAAACTTCCCACATCTTGTGTGCTCAACGATTTGATTTGATCGGTTGTCATTTGCGACAACGTCGTCGAAGTAATCGCCACGACTTGCGTTGTGCCCAAGGAAGCCAACACGCTGGTGCCTATGCCTTGAATTTGAGCTGAGCTGATTGCATTGATTTGTGCTGTGGTCAGCCCTTTGATTTGAGCCGACTTCAAGCCAGCCAAAGCATCAGAGGTCAACTGCGCCACATCTGCTGTGTTGAGGACAGTCAATTGCTTGGTGCTCAAAGCAGAAATCATTGTTGAACTCAATCCCGACGACTGATCGGTGGTCAGCACGCCCACTTGCGCGACCGTCAAGCCCGCCACTTGTGTGCTGCTCAATGCATTGAGCTGATCGCTGGTCAAGACTGCCACTTGCGAGGTGGTCAGTTTTCCAATGTTGCTGCTTGAAATGGCTTGAATTTGCGCCGTTGTCATTTGCCCCACATCGTCGGTGGTCACTGCTGCGATTTGTGCCGCACTCAAGGCGGCAACGCTGGCGGTGGACAACGCCTGGATTTGAAGGCTATCGAGCAAACTCATTTGCACTGTGGTCAAGCCTTTGATGGCTGCTGAACTCAACGCAGCCAAAGCGTCGGTTGTGAGCACCGTCACATCAGCGGTGGTCATCGCGTTGAGTTGTGCCGACGTCAATGCTGCCAGCACGCCAGAGGTCAAGGTCGACGCCTGATCCGTTGTCAACGCATTGACTTGCCCCGTCGTCAACGA
>CAIYFE010000191.1 GCA_903925445.1 uncultured Burkholderiales bacterium
GCCAGCGTCGCGCAGGGCGTTGCGGGCTTCTAACAAACCGTACAGCTCGCGGCCTGGGCTAAAGACGGGGGTGTCTGGCGAGGTCAGGTACTGGGGCGTGCCGTCATGCAACACGCGTCCGCCCACGCCCAGGCTGTCGCCTTTGACGTTGCGAATGGGAAACATGATGCGGTCGCGAAAACGGTCGTAGCGTTTTTCTTCGCCACCGTCTTCTTGGTTCAAGATGACCAAACCGCTTTCCACCAACAGCGGGTCTTGGTAGTCGGCAAACACGCTGGCCAGGCTGCGCCAGCCTTCGGGCGCGTAACCCAAGCCAAAGTCTTTGGCCACTTCGCCACTCAAGCCCCGACCTTTGAGGTAGTCGATGGCTTTGGCAGAAGATTTGAGGTGTTTGCGGTAAGACTCACCAGCTTTTTCTAACACTTCGGTCAGGGTGGCTTGTTTTTGGCGCTGTTCGGCGGCTATGGCGCGATCTTGGGGCGACACATCTTCTTCGGGCACTTGCATGCCCACCGATTGCGCCAAGTCTTTGACGGCTTCCACAAAGTTCATGCCCGTGTGTTCCATCAAAAAACCAATGGCATTGCCGTTTTTGCCGCAACCAAAGCAATGAAAAAACTGTTTGGTCGGGCTGACCGAGAACGAGGGCGATTTTTCGCCATGAAACGGGCACAAGCCCATGTAGTTGGCGCCACCTTTTTTGAGTTGGACGTAGCGACCCACCACCTCGACCACATCAACGCGTGCGAGGAGTTCTTGTAAAAAAGATTGGGGAATTGCCATGCCAAAGAAAAAAGGGTGAAGCCTAATTTTAGGCGTCACCCTTGGCGCACCGATTGTCGAGATTTATTTGGGTGCCAAGCGAATCGCGCCGTCCAAACGAATCACTTCGCCGTTGAGCATGTCGTTTTCAAAAATATGCAGCGCCAACTTGGCGTAGTCTTGAGGCGTGCCAAGGCGAGAAGGGAAAGGCACACCCGCAGCCAACGCGTCTTGCACTTCTTGGGGCATGCCAAACAACATGGGCGTGCCAAAAATACCGGGTGCAATGGTCATGTTGCGAATGCCGTTGCGAGCCAAATCGCGTGCAATGGGCAAAGTCATGCCCACCACGCCGCCTTTGGAGGCGCTGTATGCGGCTTGACCAATTTGTCCGTCATAGGCGGCCACCGAGGCGGTGGAAATCATCACGCCACGCTCGCCGGTGGATTCGGGCTCGTTTTTGCACATGGCTTCAGCGGCCAAACGAATCATGTTGAAGCTGCCCACCAAATTGACCATGATGGTTTTGGTGTAAACATTCAGGCTGTGGGCGCCGTTTTTGCCCACGGTTTTTTCGGCGGGTGCAATGCCCGCGCAATTGACCAAACCCATCAATTTGCCCAAGGCCACGGCTTGCGCCACCACCGCTTGTCCATCGGCTTCGCTGCTGACGTCGCATTTGACAAACGCGCCACCAATGTCTTGCGCCACAGATTGACCTTTGTCGGTCTGCATGTCGGCGATGACCACGCGGCCGCCTTTGGCTGCCAATGCACGCGCCGTGCCTTCGCCCAAGCCCGATGCGCCGCCTGTGACGATGAAAACTTTGCCTTGAATGTCCATGAAGTCTCCTGAATTGAAGTTGACGTTTACGTAAACGTCAATTATGCGTGATTTTGCAGTGCAGGGATAGACGAAAATCACAGCCCTTCTTTGTATTCAAGGCGATCATGGCGTTTGATTTTTTACGCACCCCAGAGTTTTTGCATCAAACCACGCGGCGTTTGGTGTTGGTGGGCTGCGCGGTGGTGCTGGCTGCTTGTACGTCTGTGCCGTTGACACCAACGCCCGCACCCACATCCACGCCAACCAGCGCGCCCGAGGTGGTGCCCACCAAACGTCCGCTCAAATTGGGCTTGGCGTTGGGCGGAGGCGCAGCGCGTGGATTTGCCCATGTGGGTGTATTGCAAGTGTTAGAAGAAGCTGGCATCAAACCCGATTTGGTGGTGGGCACATCGGCCGGAAGTTTTGTGGCGGCGCTCTACGCCAGTGGCAAAACCGCCGCGCAACTGCAAACCATTGCCGAAACCATGGACGAAGCCGCTTTGACAGATTGGACGGTGCCCTTGGTGGGACGCGGCATGATGCGCGGCGACGCGTTGGCGCGCTATGTCAACAACCAAGTGGCAGGCCGACGCATCGAAGATTTCAAAATGCCCTTGGGCATCGTCGCCACCGATTTGAATTCGGGGCAAGGCGTGTTGTTTCAACGCGGCGATGTGGCCACCGCAGTGCGCGCATCCAGCGCAGTGCCTTCGGTGTTTGAGCCCGTCAAAATTGGCAACCGCGAATTTGTAGATGGCGGCTTGATTTCGCCCGTTCCCGTGCGCTACGCGCGTCAAATGGGCGCCGATTTTGTGTTGGCGGTTGACATTTCAAGCACGCCCGAAGGCAACAAAACCAGCGACATGTTCAAAATATTGCTGCAAACCTTCACCATCATGAGCAAAAGCATCAACAACTTTGAGCTCAAAGAAGCCGATTTGGTCATTCACCCCGATTTGTTGGGCGTGGGCAGCACCGAATTTGCTGCACGCAAACGCTCCATCGAAGCAGGCCGCGCTGCCATGCTGCAAGCGCTGCCCAAACTCAAAGCCGCTTTGGCCGCAGGACAGCCCTGAGGCACAAAAAAAAGGGGCTCATCTTGCGATGAGCCCTTGAAGGAGTCCTTGCACCCCAGGGGGTGTCCAGAGGACCCGAGGAGACAACTGTTACAAATTAACGCTTTTTAGCGGTAGTTTTTGTGGCTTTGACAGCAGTTTCTGTCACAGCTTGGATGTTGCTGTGTGCCAAATCGGTGGCTTGTTTGGCTGCTTTTTGGATGGATTCCACAGCGTTGTTGCTGGCGCTGACGGCTTGTTTGAAGAATGCCACAGCAGATTCAGAACCTGCGGGTGCGTTTTTCAAAGCAGAGTCCACATAGCCCAACACAGCGCCTTGCAATTCGGCGGCTTTGGCTTCGGCGGCTTTGCTCAATTCAGCGCTGGTGCTGGAAGCGATGTCAAACACGTGGCGGTTGTAAGACACGGTTTTTTCAACCAAAGGTTGCACAAAGCTGGTTTGCAATGCGAGGAATTCTTGGGCGTCTTTGACGGCCAACACAGCTTTGGCGTGTGCTGTGGATTCGTTCAACGTGGCGCGAGCAGCGCTCAAGTTGAGTTCAACCAGTTTTTCCACGCCAGCAAAAGCTTGTTGGCTCAGACCAAACAGATTGTCCAGATTGGCTTTGTTAGAAGCAACGACTTGTTCAACGGTCAACATATCAATTCTCCAAAAGGTTAAGAGGTAACTTGCAAAAAATGTTGCGGTGCAGCATTGGTAGAGAGTTTAGGGTTATCCCGTGGTAATGCAAGGGGTTCGCGGCGGTTTTGCGCTTGTTTAGAGGTGGCTTTCTAAAATCGGCGAATGCGCGCCTTTTATTCAGATCAGTTTGTGTTGCCTTTGCCGGCAGGACATCGGTTTCCCATGCC
>CAIYFE010000192.1 GCA_903925445.1 uncultured Burkholderiales bacterium
CACCGAGTTGCGCAATCGCTACTCATTGAGCGATGAGGACGTCGAGCAACTCGCCCGCTACGCCTTGGTGATCGAAGCGCATTACGGTCGCCCGATGGACATCGAGTGGGGCAAGGACGGCACCGACGGTCAGCTCTACATCTTGCAGGCGCGTCCCGAAACCGTGAAAAGCCAAGCCAAAGGTCAAGCAGAGTTGCGCTACAAACTCAAAGGCCAAGGCGCGGTGTTGGCCGAAGGCCGTGCGATTGGCCAAAAAATCGGCACCGGACCCGTGCGTTTGGTGCACAACATCAGCGAGATGGACAAAGTGCAAGCCGGCGATGTGTTGGTCACCGACATGACCGACCCCAACTGGGAGCCCGTGATGAAGCGCGCCAGCGCCATCGTCACCAACCGAGGCGGTCGCACCTGCCACGCCGCGATCATTGCGCGTGAGTTGGGCATTCCAGCCGTGGTCGGCTGTGGCGATGCCACCGAGCGTTTGAAAGACGGCACCTTGGTGACCGTGAGCTGCTCAGAAGGCGACACCGGCTTCATTTACGACGGATTGCTTGAGACCGAAGTGACCGAAGTCAAGCGCGGCGAAATGCCCGCCATTGACACCAAAATCATGATGAACGTGGGCAACCCCCAGCTGGCGTTTGACTTTTGCCAGCTGCCCAACGAAGGCGTGGGTTTGGCGCGCTAGGAGTTCATCATCAACAACAACATTGGCGTGCATCCCAAAGCCATCTTGGACTACCCCAACGTCGATGGCGATTTGAAGAAAGCCGTCGAATCGGTGGCGCGCGGCCATGCCTCACCCCGCGCGTTTTATGTCGACAAAGTGGCCGAAGGCGTCGCGACCATTGCCGCAGCCTTTTGGCCCAAACCCGTGATCGTGCGTTTGTCGGATTTCAAATCGAACGAATACCGCAAGTTGATTGGCGGCAGCCGCTATGAGCCCGAAGAGGAAAATCCCATGCTGGGCTTTCGCGGCGCAGCGCGTTACATCAGCGAAGACTTTGGCAAAGCCTTTGCCATGGAATGCGAGGCCTTGCGTCGCGTGCGCAACGACATGGGTTTGACCAACGTGAAAGTCATGGTGCCCTTTGTGCGCACCTTGAAGCAAGCCGAACGCGTCACGCAACTCTTGGCCGATCACGGTTTGAAGCGCGGTGAGAACGAACTCCAGGTCATCATGATGTGCGAAGTGCCAAGCAATGCCATCTTGGCCGATGAGTTTTTGCAGTACTTCGATGGCTTTTCGATTGGCTCCAACGATTTGACCCAACTCACCTTGGGCTTGGACCGAGATTCGGGTCTGGAGTTGTTGGCGGCAGACTTTGACGAACGCGATCCAGCGGTCAAGGCGCTGCTGAGCAAAGCCATCCAAGCTTGCAAAGCGCAAGGCAAATATGTGGGCATCTGTGGCCAAGGCCCCAGCGACCATCCCGACTTCGCCCATTGGCTGGCGCAAGAGGGCATTGCGTCGATTTCGCTCAACCCCGACAGCGTGATCGAGACCTGGCAGTCTTTGGCCAAGTAAGCGCGGTTGCATCAAGTAGCACGCCTCAGGGCAATCCTGAGGCGTGCGCGCTTGAGAAGCTGGTAAAACCTCCATCGTGATCCACGAAGAACTTGCTCCCTTGTCCAGCGACCAAACCGATGCCACCGAGTGGGTGGTAGAGGCGTCGCCAGGAATTCCTTCGCGTGTCGCGCGGGGGCTGGCGGTGATGCTGTTGGTGACCTTCATTGCGCTGTGCGCCGCTTGGGCTTGGCCCGACAACACAGCGCTGCATTTTTGGTTGGTGGCGCAAGCCATTCCGGTGTTTTATGTGGTTTTTGCTTGGTGGTGTTGCAGCCACTCGGAGTCGGTATGAATTTTCGACCCTGGCGCTGGCGATTGGTAGGAGCGGGCTTGTTGGCGTTGGTGGTGTCTTCGGTGGCGCTGTGGTTGGCC
>CAIYFE010000193.1 GCA_903925445.1 uncultured Burkholderiales bacterium
ACCCTGCAAATCGATGCTGCCTTCGCCCGGCAGTTGCCGCTCTTGGCGCGCGGTGTGAATGAGTTGCTCGGTGGTGAAATGCAAGCCCGCAGGTGCATCGCAAATTTGCGCATATTGCAACCAAGCGCGAGGAATGGCGGCAATGTCGGCCAAGCTCGAAGTGGAGCGGCCAAAGTGCAAGGCATCGACCAAGATGGCGCCATTGGCGGGACTGCCTGCGGCCTTGAGCACACGCAGGGCAGCTTGTGCGTCTTTGACGCCGGTCCACGGCATGAATTCCAAGTTGGCACTCAAACCATAGGGCCGCATGACTTCGCACAGTTGGGCAAAGTGTTCGGCCAAGCGTTGTTCGTTGGCGTCGTCGGCGGCCACCAACACGGCGCGCGCGCGCAGTTGTGCGCCCGCTTCAAGCAAGGGTTGGTGGTGCTGGGGATCGAACGCTTCGCCAATGCGGATGATTTCTAAATCAAACACCCGCACGCCTGTGTCGGCCATGCGTGCCAGAGTTTCGCGCATCAAGGGCGCGTCACCTATCAAACGCTGATGCGGCGCTCCTGCGTTGTTGGGTTGCAAACGCAATCCGACATGGCCGTAGCCCAAGTCGGCCGCAATCGACACCGCTTGTGGCACGGTGGATTGGTTGGCCGTTAAGTAAGCGAGCGAGTAATCACGCATGGGAATTTACTTCAAGGGCGAGACCGCAGTGGGCATGGCGATGGTGGACACCATGTCGGTGGTCAACCAAGCGGGGCCGCCTTTGGGTGGCCAAATGCCTTGCGCCACGGCATCGGCACGGGCTTTGCCACGCGCATCGACCGAAGGGTACGCCCAAATGTTGGTGAAACGCAAAGGACCATCCAAGGCCACCATCGCGCCCACACAGGGAGAAATTTTGTTGCGCTCGGGCACCGCCTGTTGCCACAAGTCGATGGTGGGTTGCACGCCACCTTGGCGAATGCCGTAGGTGCGAATTTCGTACACAGGGCCTTGAATGCCCGACTCCGCGCTGGGACGAATGGGTGACATCCAAGGAAAACCTTGGTAGCTGGCGTATTCGATGGCTTGGGCAAATTCTGCGCAGCCAAAGGGGTTGGCGCTGTGTTGGGTGCGTTGGCGCTCGGCTTGCAAATCGGCCAAGGTGGAAAAACCGCGCAACACAATCATTTGGTTGAGCACGCCAATGTCGCTGAACCAGCAACCCAGCAACTCACCTTTGGCGCCCGTTTCGGCGGCAAAAGCGGCCACAGCGGGCGCTGCTTTGCCCGCTGTGCCAAACGACAAGGTCAAGGTGGCAATTTCGTAATACATGGTGGTTTCCGTTTCCGATGAAAAGAGGGTTTGCACATCGCGCTGGGCGGCGTGTTGTGCGGCTAAAAATCCAAACGTCATGGCCGGGCCCAGCGTGATGCCCCCGCTGGGGTAGTGCCCGCCCATCATGCTGCTGGCGTCGTTGCCGCAGGCATACAAACCGTCGATGGGGCGTTGCTGGGCGTCCAGCACTTGGGCTTGCGGCGTGACCGGCAAACCAGCAAAAGTACCCAAGCTGCCCGCCACCACGCGCACGGCATAAAACGGGGCGCGCAGCACAGGTGCCATGCAGGGGTTGGGGGTTGCACGCGCGGCATCGCCTTGGATGCGGTTGTAAGGGGTTTGGCCTTTGGCAAAGTCCTCGTCCACGCCCTGCTCGGCTTGTTGGTTGTAGCGTTGCACGGTGTCGATCAAGGCCGCAGCATCGATGCCACATTGCTGCGCCAAGGCTTGCAAGCTGTGGGCGCGTTGCAAATAACCGCTGCGCACATGCGCGCCCAAGGGCACGGGTGCGGGTTTGACCGCGCCCAAGCCGTAGCGACGAATGAAATCGTGGTCAGCAATCAACCAAGCTTGCACCGGCTCGCCCGCAGGCACGGCAGCGATGAGTTGCTGCATGAAGTCGTGGTACGAATCGGCCTCGTTGGCAAAGCGCTGGCCTTTTTGCGTGACCGCCACCAAACCGGGTTTGGCACGTTCGATCAAGTGCGGGAAATGCGCCACGCTGCCATCGGCTCGCGGCACCAAAGACACCGGCGCGAGCGCCGCGGCTTGTTGGAAGTTGCGGCTGACTTGTGCGCCCACGGCCTCGCCCATTCGCAAGCCGTCGCCGGTGTTGCCGCGCGAAGCGGCAGATTTGTGTTCTTCGCCGCTCGGGGCATGCGCCAACAACTCGCGCTTGCGGGCGCTGTCGTGAGGAAAACCGCCACACGCCAACACCACGCCACGGCGGGCTTTGACGCGCACATCGCCTTGGGGCGTGCGCAACACAGCGCCCACCACACGCGAGTCTTCTCGCAACAATTCAACCGCCGCACTGTTGGCGTGACAGCGCACGCCCGCCTCTTGCGCCGACGCCAACAGCGCACCCGCCAAAGCATGGCCGTTGACCAAGCGCATGCTGCGACCCCAACGCACAAAATCCCACGCATAAGCCGCAACGCGACGTGCGACATACACAAACGACGTCCACGAGCGCATGGCTTGCAAGTAGTGCC
>CAIYFE010000194.1 GCA_903925445.1 uncultured Burkholderiales bacterium
ATTAAAAAAACCCCGACGCTCTTTTGAGCGGCGGGGTTTCAGACTTTAAACCTCTAACTGGCTAAGCCAGTATGAAGATTAGAAGTTGACTTGAACGCCAGCAGCAGTTTTAGTCTGTTGCTTGATGGTTGTATTGACAGTTTGGTTGTCAACGTTGTATTGGCTATAACGTGCGTACACAGTGGTGTTTTTGCTCAAAGCGTAGTCCACGCCCAAACCGTTGATGCCTTTGTTTTGTGGGGCAGCAGCGTTGGCAGTGTATTTGTCGCTTTGTTTAGCGATTTGACCCATGAACGTTGTTGCGCCAGTTGTGTAGGTCACAGCGTAGAAAGAACCGCTGTTGTCTTGACCAGATGTGCCGCTCACTGCAGATTCAGTGTGGCCACCAACCATCACTTTGGCAGCGCCAAAAGTGTAGCTAGCGTTGTAGCTGGTCAACACGTTGTTCACTGTGTTAGCAGCGCCAGCAGCAGCTTTGTATTGTGTCAAAGCAGCAGTCACAGGACCGTTAGCGTAGAAAGCGCCGATGTCGTCAACTGCGCCAACTTGAGTCACTCCACCTGCAGCGATTGCAGCGTTGGCAGCACCAGCAGCAGCAGAAGCATTTGCGTCAGAGTTCACGCCGAAAGTGTGACCCCAAGCCAATGTCAAACCACTGAACACAGGTGATGTGTAGTTAACAGTTTGGCTTTGACGAACGTGGGCTGTACCTTGAATGCCTTCGCCGAAGCCAGAACCCAATTTAGTACCGAATGGGTTAGCAGCTTGTGTAGACAGTGTTGGGGTGTTAGGAGCGCCCAATTTGATAGTACCGAAACCACCTGTCAAGCCAGTGTAGATCTCGCCGCCGCCTGAACCAAAGTTGATACCAGCAGCTGGAGCGCCTTGGTCAGCGCCTTTACCGTATTGGTCTTCCTTGTTTTGAGCTTGGAAGTCGTTTTCCATCAAAGCGATGGCTGTCAAACCGCCGCCCAAGTCTTCAGAGACTTTGAAAGTGATTTGTGAAGTGCCACGGCCGTTGTAGGTCATGTTGGTTTGGTTGCCAACTGCGCCAGCGCCGTAAGTTGTGCTGGTTTTGATCACTGTGGGATCGAAAGTACCTGTCAAGGTGACATCAGCGAAAGAAGCTGTGGCTGCGAAAGCTGCCAGTGCAACGAGGGTTTTTTTCATTTCAAAATTCTCCAAGGTTTAAACAAAGGGCTCCGGTACGTTTAGCTTTTGAAGGCTACCGGTACCCTGGGCCAACCTCCTTTTCGGGAAGCTGAGAGTATTGGATCAGATAGTTGCACTCCCACCCACTGTTTTTGGAGAAAATAGGGGTTTTGCGTTGCATACTTGCAACAAATCCAACATCCCTACCCGTTTATGGACGCACTTCTCATTGCTGCAGACAGCGCCTTGCGCACGGTTTTCGCCAAGCACCACGCCACTCGCGCCACGCCAAGCCCGCAAAATCAAGGCTTGGAGCCCCTTTCAGAGGCGCAAAAGCGCGAATCCATTGGGTTGATGCGGGTTAACCATGTGGGTGAGGTCTGTGCGCAAGCGCTCTACACAGCTCAAGCTTTGGCCACGGGTGACGATGCCTTGCGCCAGCACTTGTTGGCAGCCAGCGCCGAAGAAACCGATCACCTGGCATGGACCGAGGAGCGTTTGAAGGAGCTGGGCGGGCGCACCAGCCTGTTGAACCCGCTTTGGTACGTGGGCGCCTTTGGCATTGGCCTGCTGGCCGGTAAATTGGGGGGCGACAAGGTGAGTTTGGGCTTTGTGGTGGAGACCGAGCGCCAAGTCGAAGCGCATTTGCAAGGGCACTTGGCGCAACTACCCGCCAACGACCTCGCCTCGCGCGCCATCGTGGCGCAAATGAAAACTGACGAGGTCGCCCATGCCCAAGCGGCCAGCGCTGCGGGTGCTGTTGATTTGCCAGCCCCGGTCAAAGGCTTGATGCGTGCGGCCGCCAAGGTCATGACGAGCGTGGCGCATCACATTTGAAGATTCAGGCTTGCACCAATTCAAAACTGGTGGTGATTTCGGCAGTTTTGGCCAACATGATGCTGGCCGAACAGTATTTGTCGTGGCTCATGGCAATCGCTCGCTCCACGGCGGCGGCCGGCAGCGCGTGACCGGTGACGGTGAAATGCATGTGGATTTTGGTGAAGACCTTGGGGTCGGTCTCTGCTCGCTCGCTGGTGAGCTTGACGCTGCAGCCACGCACGTCGTGGCGACCTCGTTTCAGAATCAGCACGACGTCATAAGCGGTGCAGCCGCCTGTGCCTGCCAACACGGTTTCCATGGGGCGTGGCGCTAAGTTTTGTCCGCCGTTTTCTGGCTTGCTTGCGTCAGGCGCGCCGTCCATTGCAATGACGTGGCCGCTGCCGGTTTCGGCCAAAAATCCCATGCCCGAGCGCGTACCGCTTGAGCCTGTCCAACTGACTGTGCATTCCATGGTTTTGAATCTCCAATTCACAAGTGTTGCAATTGTCTGACAAATCTTGAATCGAAGAACTTCTTTGTATACACTAGAGCCTTGTCTCCTCCACCCTCAAAAGTGGATTTAGCCCCGAGTCGCAAGACTCGGGGTTTTTTTATGCCATCAGAGACAATGTGGTTTGTCTCTCCAACTCATTTGCTCGCCATGTCTGCCTCTTCTGCCAAGCCCCGCGCCCTGACGCCTGCCGATTATTTGAAAAAAATCTTGACCGCCCGCGTCTACGATGTGGCGCACGAGTCTGGCCTGGAGATTGCCAAAAACCTCAGCCGCCGTTTGCACAACACGGTGCTGCTCAAGCGCGAAGACCAGCAACCGGTGTTCAGCTTCAAGCTGCGCGGCGCGTACAACAAGATTGCGCACCTCACACCGGCGCAACTGAAAAAAGGCGTGATTTGCGCCTCAGCGGGCAACCACGCCCAAGGCGTGGCGTTGGGTGCGAGCCGCATGGGCATCAAAGCCGTGATCGTGATGCCAGTGACCACGCCTGCTTTAAAGATCGAAGCCGTCAAAGCTTTGGGCGGCGAAGTGGTGTTGCATGGCGACAGTTACTCAGACGCGCATCAACACGCGCTCACGCTTGAAAAGAAAAACGGCATGACCTTCGTGCATCCGTTTGACGATCCCGATGTGATTGCTGGGCAAGGCACGATCGCCATGGAAATGCTGCGCCAGTTGCAAGGGCTGAAGATCCACGAGCTGGATGCGGTCTTTGTCGCGATTGGCGGAGGCGGCTTGATTTCGGGCGTGGCCAATTACATCAAGGCGGTCAATCCCGCCATCCAAGTGATTGGCGTTCAAATGGACGATTCATCGGCCATGATGCAGTCCGTGGCCAAGGGCAAACGCGTGACCTTGAGCGATGTGGGCTTGTTCTCGGACGGCACAGCGGTGAAGTTGGTGGGCGAAGAGACTTTTCGCATTTCACGCCACTTGGTGGACGAGTACATGACGGTGGACACCGACGCGGTGTGCGCGGCGATCAAAGATATTTTTGTGGACACCCGCAGCATCGTGGAGCCTGCCGGTGCGTTGGCGGTGGCTGCCATCAAGCAATACGTGGCCAAGCACAAAACCAAAGGCAAGCATTACGCCGCAATTTTGTGCGGCGCGAACATGAACTTTGATCGCTTGCGCTTTGTGGCCGAGCGCGCTGAAGTAGGCGAAGAACGCGAAGCCTTGCTGGCTGTGACGATTCCGGAACACCCCGGCAGCTTGCGCGGCTTTTGCGAATTGATTGGCGCCTTGCCCAGCTTTGGCGGCAGCAAAACACCGCGCCAAGTGACCGAATTCAACTACCGCTTGAGCGACGCCCAACAAGCACATGTGTTTTTGGGGTTGACCACGGGCATTCAAGGCGAGAGCAAAAAAATCGCCAGCTACTTCAGCAAAAACGGTTTCCAAGCGATTGACCTCACGCACGACGAGTTGGCCAAAGAGCATTTGCGCCACATGGTGGGCGGTCATTCGGCTTTGGCGCACGAAGAGCGGTTGCTGCGGTTTGAATTTCCAGAGCGGCCAGGCGCTTTGATGAAGTTTTTGCTGGCCATGCGTCCGGGCTGGAACATCAGCTTGTTTCACTACCGCAACCAAGGCGCGGATTACGGGCGCATTTTGATGGGCTTGCAAGTGCCCAAATCGGACGACAAAGCATTTGCCAAGTTCTTGAAAGACTTGGGTTACCCGTTTGTCGAAGAAACCCACAACCCCGCGTATCGCTTGTTTTTGCGCAGCTGAGTTATTTTTTAGGCGGCAACGCCAGCGTGAGCGAAGGCGCGGCGTCCAGGCTTGTGCCCAAGTTGGCTTG
>CAIYFE010000195.1 GCA_903925445.1 uncultured Burkholderiales bacterium
CGGGCTATCCCATCAGCCAAGCGGTGATGATGATGATTCCCGAGCCTTGGGAGCAGCACACCACCATGGACGAGCGGCGCAAAGCGTTTTATGAATACCACGCAGCCATGTTGGAGCCTTGGGATGGTCCTGCTTCCATCGTGTTCACCGACGGCCGTCAAATTGGCGCCACCTTGGACCGCAACGGTTTGCGTCCCTCGCGTTACTGCATCACCGACGACGATGTGGTGATCATGGGTTCTGAATCAGGCGTGTTGCCCGTGCCCGAGAGCAAGATCGTGCGCAAGTGGCGTTTGCAACCCGGCAAGATGTTCTTGATCGATCTGGAACAAGGTCGCATGATCGACGACGAAGAGCTCAAAGCCGGCTTGGCCAATGGCAAGCCTTACAAACAGTGGATCGAAAACGTCCGCATCAAATTGGACGATGTGCAAGCCGAAGTCGCGACGGCGCAAACCTCGCCAGACATCAGCCTGCTCGACCACCAACAAGCCTTTGGTTACAGCCAAGAAGACATCAAGTTCTTGATGGCACCGATGGCCATCAACGGCGAAGAAGGCATTGGCTCGATGGGCAACGACAGCCCCTTGGCCGTGTTGAGCGACAAAAACAAGCCGCTTTACAACTATTTCAAACAGTTGTTTGCGCAAGTGACCAACCCACCGATTGACCCCATTCGCGAAGCCATCGTGATGTCGTTGGTGTCCTTCATTGGTCCTAAACCCAACTTGCTGGACATCAACCAAGTCAATCCACCGATGCGCTTGGAAGTCAGTCAGCCGATTTTGGATTTCACCGACATGGCCAAGCTGCGCGACATCAAAGCGCACACACATGGCAAATTCAAAAGCGCTGTGCTCGACATTTGCTACCCCGTGGCCTGGGGCCATGAAGGCGTTGAAGCCAAGTTGGCGTCGTTGTGCGCCGAAGCGGTGGATGCGATCAAAGGGGGCAAAAACATCTTGATCATCAGCGACCGTGGTGTGACTGCTTCTAAAGTGGCGATTCCTGCGGTGCTGGCGTTGTCTGCCATTCATCAACATTTGGTGCGTGAAGGTTTGCGCACCAGCGCGGGTTTGGTGGTTGAAACCGGCTCTGCCCGTGAAGTGCATCACTTTGCTGTGTTGGCGGGTTATGGGGCCGAAGCGGTTCACCCCTATCTCGCGCTGGAGACTTTGGCGGCCTTGCACAAAGATTTGCCCGCCGATTTGTCGACCGAAAAAGCCATCTACAACTACATCAAAGCCATCGGCAAAGGTTTGTCCAAGATCATGTCCAAAATGGGCGTGTCGACCTACATGTCTTACTGCGGTGCGCAGTTGTTTGAAGCCATTGGCATCAACTCGGAAACCGTCGCCAAGTACTTCACAGGTACCCCCAGCCGTGTCGAAGGCATTGGTATTTTTGAAATGGCCGAAGAAGCCATTCGCATGCACAAGGCCGCATTCGGCGACGATCCCGTGCTGGCCAACATGCTCGACACCGGCGGTGAATACGCATGGCGCGCCCGTGGCGAAGAACACATGTGGACGCCTGATGCCATTGCCAAGTTGCAGCACAGCACCCGCTCGGGCAACTTCAACACCTACAAAGAATACGCACAAATCATCAATGACCAGAACAAACGTCATTTGACCTTGCGCGGTTTGTTCGAGTTCAAAATCGATCCAAGCAAAGCCATCCCCGTCGACGAGGTGGAACCTGCAACTGAAATCGTCAAACGGTTTGCCACCGGCGCCATGTCGCTGGGTTCGATCAGCACCGAAGCGCACGCCACCTTGGCCGTGGCGATGAACCGCATTGGCGGCAAGTCCAACACTGGCGAAGGCGGTGAAGATCCTGCGCGTTACCGCAACGAACTCAAAGGCATCCCGATCAAGAAGGGCGAGACGCTTAAGAGCGTGATTGGCGAATCGCAAGTCGAAGTCGACTTGCCTTTGCAAGACGGCGACAGCCTGCGTTCGCGCATCAAGCAAGTGGCTTCGGGTCGCTTTGGTGTGACGGCCGAGTACTTGTCGTCTGCCGATCAAGTGCAGATCAAGATGGCGCAAGGCGCCAAGCCCGGCGAAGGTGGTCAGTTGCCTGGCTCCAAAGTGTCTGAATACATTGGCAAGCTGCGTTACAGCGTGCCTGGTGTGGGCTTGATTTCGCCACCGCCTCACCACGACATTTACTCCATCGAAGACTTGGCGCAGCTGATTCACGACTTGAAAAACGTCGCACCCCATGCCGACATCAGCGTCAAGTTGGTGTCTGAAATTGGCGTGGGCACGATTGCCGCAGGCGTGGCCAAGTGCAAAGCCGATCACGTGGTGATTGCGGGCCACGATGGCGGCACGGGCGCTTCGCCTTGGTCATCCATCAAGCACGCGGGTTCGCCTTGGGAAATCGGTTTGGCCGAAACCCAACAGACCTTGGTGCTCAATGGCTTGCGCGGACGCATTCGCGTGCAAGCGGACGGTCAAATGAAAACCGGTCGTGACGTGGCGGTGGGTGCTTTGTTGGGCGCCGATGAATTCGGTTTTGCCACCGCACCGCTGGTGGTGGAAGGCTGCATCATGATGCGCAAATGCCACCTCAACACCTGCCCCGTGGGGGTCGCCACGCAAGACCCAGAATTGCGTAAAAAATTCACCGGCAAGCCCGAGCATGTGGTCAATTACTTCTTCTTCATTGCCGAAGAAGTGCGTCAAATCATGGCGCAGTTGGGCATCAAAAAATTCGACGACATGATCGGTCGCGCAGACTTGCTCGACATGCGCAAAGGCATTGAACACTGGAAAGCCAGCGGTTTGGATTTCAGCCGTTTGTTGGCCGTGCCCCAAGTGGGCGCCGATGTGCCGCGTTTGCACGTGGCAACGCAAGACCACGGCTTGGACAAAGCCCTCGATCAAAAACTGATCGAGAAGTCCAAGCCTGCGATTGAGCGTGGCGAAAAAGTGCAGTTCATGGAAGTCGCTCGCAACGTCAACCGCTCCGTGGGTGCGATGTTGTCGGGTGCCGTGACCAAAGTGCATCCCGAAGGATTGCCCGATGACACCATTCGCATCCAACTCGAAGGCACTGGCGGTCAATCGTTTGGCGCGTTCTTGTGCAATGGCATCACCTTGTATTTGATTGGCGACGCCAACGACTACACCGGCAAAGGCTTGTCGGGCGGTCGCGTGGTGGTGCGTCCAAGCTTGGATTTCCGGGGTGAAGCCGCTAAAAACATCATCGTGGGCAACACCGTGATGATTGGCGCCACCCGAGGTGAAGCCTTCTTCGCAGGCGTGGCAGGCGAGCGTTTTGCTGTGCGCTTGTCAGGTGCGACGGCGGTGGTTGAAGGCACGGGCGACCACGGTTGCGAATACATGACGGGCGGCACGGTCGCGGTCTTGGGTAAAACGGGTCGTAACTTTGCTGCCGGCATGAGCGGCGGTGTGGCTTACGTCTACGACGAAGATGGCCAGTTTGGCACCAAGTGCAACACGGCCATGGTGTCCATGGAAAAAGTGTTGACGGCCAAAGAGCAAGAAGAATCGTTGCCACGCGCCATTTGGCACCGTGACCAGACCGACGAGGCGCAGCTCAAAAAGTTGCTCGAAGATCATCACCGCTGGACCGGCTCCAAACGTGCGCGCGATTTGCAGGACAACTGGGATGCCGCTCGCGCCAAGTTTGTCAAAGTATTCCCCAACGACTACAAACG
>CAIYFE010000196.1 GCA_903925445.1 uncultured Burkholderiales bacterium
ATGTTGACATGATAGTGAATTCAATCTAACATTAATAGGTCAATATCTTTGTCGTATCATGATGTATTCAAAACGAATCGATGGCCTTGTGGCTTCACCCCTGAGAGAAATTTTGTCGGTCATCGACCGTCCCGGCATGATTTCATTCGCTGGTGGATTGCCCGCAACCGAACAATTGCCTCAATTCAACCTCGCCAACATTCCGCAACAGGCCATGCAATACGGCGCCAGTGAGGGTGACACCGCCTTGCGCGAGCAAGTGGTGAAAGAAATGGCTGATATTGGATTGAACTGCAAATTGGATCAGGTCTTGATCCTGTCAGGCTCTCAACAAGGCCTCGACTTGGTGGCCAAGTTGATGATCGATTCGGGCACAGAAGTCGCCGTAGAAGCACCCACGTATTTGGCGGCGTTGCAGGTTTTTAGGCTGTTTGGTGCCCATCTCACACCCATCAGCGCTGAACGTCTGCCAAAACTCACCTATGCCATCCCAACGTTTCAAAACCCGACGGGTCATTGCATGACCGCATCAGAACGCCATGCGTTGGCTAAAAAATGCGATCAAAGCCACTCACTCTTGCTAGAAGACGATCCCTACCGTGATTTGGCCTATGAAACTTGCGAGCGAAGACCCGTGTGCGCATTGATTCAAACAGCGCCTTGGGTTTACTTGGGCTCGTTCTCAAAAAGTTTGGCACCGGGATTGCGTTTGGGATTTTTGGTCGCAGCACCTGAATTGATGCCTCATTTGACCCATTTGAAGCAGGCCGCAGACTTGCACAGCAATCGCTTGGCTCAGTGGTTGGTGTTGCAGCAGTTGCAAGACCCCCGTCGCGTGCAAAGAATGAACGATTTGGTCGCGTATTACCGCAATAAACGCGATGCCTTTGAGGCGTGTTTGCAGCAATATTTTTTTGACTTGGCCACTTGGCATAAGCCCGAGGGCGGGCTTTTTTACTGGTTGAAGTTGCATCAACCCACCGATACACGCGCCCTGCTAGACCTTGCCATTTCGAACAACGTGGCGTTCATGCCGGGCGAATCCTTCATGCCATTTGGTGACGCAGCGCTGGGGCAATTTCGCTTGAATTTCAGCCATGCAACACCAGCGCAAATGCACGAAGGACTCAGCAAATTGGCGGCTATTTTTCGGACTTGAGCGAAATACCGCGCACCACCAAATAAATCACGGGCAACACCAGCAGGGTCAACAAGGTGGTGGTCATCATGCCGCCCACAATCACCAGCGCCAATGGACGCTGTGCTTGAGAACCAATGGCGTGGGACAACGCGGCAGGCAGCAGACCCAGCCCGGCCAGCAAAGCCGTCATCATCACCGGACGCATGCGCAAGGCGGCGCCCTCAAGCACCGAATGGCGCAAACTTTCAAGCGTCAATGCACCCGTTTGTGCAATTTTTTCTTCCAACAGTTTGCGGATGTAAGAAATCAAAATCATGCCGTCTTGAATGGCAATCCCAAACAAAGACAAAAAGCCAATGGCGGCAGAAATGGACAAATCTTCGCCCGTGAAATACAGCGCCATGATGCCGCCAATGGCCGCAAACGGGACGTTGAGTAAAACCAACGCCGCATCGCGCAAATTGCTGAACGCAAAGTACAGCAACAGAAAAATCACGCCCAAGGTGGCAGGGATGATGAGCGAGAGTTTTTTCTGCGCCTCTTTCATTTGGTCAAACTGCCCTGCCCACTTGAGCATGTAGCCGTGCGGCAACTTGACTTCTTTGGCAATGCGCTTTTGCGCTTCGGCCACGGTGCTGCCCAAATCGCGGTCGCGAATACCGAATTTCACCGCCATGTAGCGTTGGGCGCCCTCTCGGTACACAAAAAATGGGCCATTGGCTTGGACGATTCGCGCCAACATGTTGAGGGGAATTCGCGACCCATCGGGTGCATCGACCAACAAAACACCCAGTTTGTCGATGTTGGCGCGTTCGGTGGTGGGCAGGCGAACGGTCACGTCCACCCTCCTCTCGCCCTCAAGCACCGTGGTCGCTACGCCGCCGCCAATGGCGTTGGCCACCACGTTTTGCAAATCGCTCACGTTGACGCCAAATCGGGCGCAAGCCGCGCGATCGATCTCGATGTTCAAGGTAGGCTGACCCAACGCGCGGAAGATGCCGGCATCCACCACACCTGGCGTGGTCTCCAGCACATGCTCGATTTGCTCCGCCATCGCAGTGAGTTGCACCAAGTCGTTGCCAAAAATCTTGACCGAGTTTTCGCCTTTGACGCCTGAAAGCGCCTCGGC
>CAIYFE010000197.1 GCA_903925445.1 uncultured Burkholderiales bacterium
CAAGCGCTTGAAATTTTGGAACGCAGTCAAAAAACAGTTCGCCTTCAAGAACTCAGTCGCCTACTCAAAAATCAAGTTGAAACAGGCGCAAGCTTTTATCAAGCTGCTTTGGCGAGCAAACAATTTGACCCCATGTTTTGTCACGTGATTGCTGCTTCTGAGATTTCTGGGCAACTCGACGTTTTACTCGCTCGCCTTTGCGCACACCGCGAAAAAACCGATCGATTGCGAGCCAATTTGCGCTCGGCGCTGACCTATCCTTGCTTGGTGCTGATCATCTCGCTGGTGGTGATGTGCGGATTGCTGGTCTTTGTTGTGCCTTCGTTTGAAAGTGTGTTTGCCTCATTTGGAGCAGAACTGCCACTTTTTACGCGTTGGATCATTTCCTTGAGCCGTCAACTCTCTGGGTTGAGTTGGCTTGGTTTTTTGGCAAGCTTGCTCCTGATGGCGATGGTGGCTCGGCTCTTCAAACCGCCACTTTCTTTCTTGCTTTTTGCTGAAAACTTGGCGCTCAAGTTGCCCTTGTTTGGCAGCGCAATCCAACACTTTTGTTTGGCGCATTGGAGTCGCACGCTGTGCACATTGACGACCGCAGGTGTGCCATTGAACGAGGCACTGTGGGCGACGATTTCCATGACGCAATGGCTCAGCTATCAACGCGCCATTGAAAACTTGCACGCGCAGATCAACCAAGGCAAGTCGCTTTCCCAAGCGCTGCAGCACCATGCAGCGCTGTTTCCCGACATGGTCATTCAAATGTGTTGGATCGGCGAAGAGTCCGGCAACCTTGACGCCATGCTGGAGAAAGTCGCCGAGCACTACGAAGCCGAAATGACGCGTTTCGCAGACCAACTCGGCGTATTGCTGGAGCCCTTGATCATGACTGTTTTGGGACTCTTGGTTGGCGCGCTCATGCTGGCGTTATATTTACCCGTTTTTCAACTGGGGCAAGTGATATGAGTGGCTCGATGGTGCTGTTTGCCGCGCTTGGCTTGGTGATGGGCAGTTTTGTCAATGTGTTGATTCATCGTTTGCCTTTGATGATCGAGGCATCTCACAATGCAACTTCGACGTCACGCTTTGATCTGTCTTGGCCCGCATCGCATTGCCCGCATTGCCAAGCACGCTTGCGCTTTTGGCACAACGTTCCGGTGTTGAGTTTTCTTGTGCTCCAAGGACGTTGTGCTTTTTGTCATCGCGCCATCTCCGTGCGCTACCCGCTGATCGAGCTTTTGACTGCATTGATTTGGGTCGCCTGCGCCTGGCATTGGGACGCGGGTTGGATCTCCATGAGTTGGGCCCTTTTTGCCACAATTTTGTTGGCCCTGAGCGTGATCGACGCGAAAACCACCTTGTTGCCAGACCTCCTGACACAAGCTTTGCTCTGGTTGGGCTTGGCTGCCAGCGCCTTGGACACGACACACATCAGTTCGCAAGATGCAGTTTGGGGCGCCATCTTGGGATATGGCTCACTGTGGTTGATTGCGACTGTCTTTGAACACGCCACCGGCAAAGTGGGCATGGGTGCAGGCGACTTCAAGCTCTTGGCGGCTTTGGGCGCGTGGCTGGGCGCTTGGACGCTGATTCCCTTGGTATTTTTGGCCAGTACCACCGGTGCCTTGATCGGTCTTGTCTTGATGCTGAGCAAAAAAATGCAGCGCCATGACTACTTGCCCTTTGGTCCGTTTTTGGCAGCTGCCGGCGCATTGCTTGCTTGGCTGGGTCATGCGCAAGTGCTGCGCGCGCTGCAGCAGCTTTTTATTGCTTAGACTTAGACCATGTCTGCGCATTCATTTCCCCCCAACCTATTGCGACTCGGTCTGACGGGTGGCATTGGCAGTGGCAAAAGCACCGTGGCCGATTTTCTAAAGCAGCGCGGTGCTGCTTTGATTGACGCAGATGCCATTTCACGTGCCGTCACCGCAGCCAAAGGCGCTGCCATTGAGGCCATCGGCGCAACCTTTGGCGCATCCTTCATCACAGAAGACGACGCTTTGGATCGTGAAGCGATGCGCAACTTGGTTTTCAGTGACCCATCGGCCAAGCACAAGCTGGAGGCCATTGTTCACCCTTTGATTTCCAATGAAATTCAGCGCCAAACCCAACAAGCCATTGCAAACGAGCAGCGCGTCATCGTCTACGACGTGCCGTTGTTGGTGGAGTCTGGCAAACGCTGGCGCGCTCAACTGGATCGCGTGCTGCTCATTGATTGCCAAGTACAAACCCAAGTGGCGCGGGTGATGAATCGAAGTGGATTGAGCGAAGCCACGGTGCGCCAAATCATCCAAGCACAAGCGCCAAGAACCACCAAACTCTGCGCCGCTGACTGGGTGATTTATAACGACGGCATAAGTTTTGAAGATTTACGCTCAAAAGTATTATATTTACCAATATAAAAATCGATGCGCCACCCTATTTCTAGTTGAGCTGAGGGTATGATTGCCGTTTGTACATATTTACTTGGCTTTTTAATTCGTGATTCTGTACGAGCACCCCTTCAACGAACGTGTACGCACTTATCTGCGTTTGGAGCATTTATTTCAACGTTTTGAGGAATTGTCTTCACGAAACCACCCTGTAGATAACCATTTTGCGTTGACCACGCTGTTTGAATTGGTCGAAGCAGGCGGTCGTACCGACCTTAAAACGGACATCTTGAAAGATTTAGAGCGCCATAAACAGCAGTTTGGCGTTTTGCGCGGCAATCCATCTGTTTCAGAAACTGCCTTGCAACAATTGCTGGATCAGCTCGATGCTTGCTTTGATGGCTTGAACAACCCCAATGGAAAAATTGGGCAATCCATCACCGACAACGAATGGCTGAGTGCTTTGCGCAACCGCGTCAGCATTCCGGGCGGTACTTGTTGTTTCGATTTACCTGCCTATCACGCCTGGCAGCAATCTCATCCCGAAAACCGCAAAGCCGATATTGCGAAATGGGCTGAAAGCTTTCAACCGCTGCGTGCATCGGTCAATCTGTTGCTTCACTTGATGCGCGATACCGGCACCACGCAACGCATGATGGCGCTCAATGGGCAATTCCAGCAATCTTTGGCACAAGGTAAATTCCAACTCATGCGCGTGAGCTTGGATGAGACGCTGGGCGTTGTGCCCGAAATCAGCGGCAATCGTTTGATGGTGTGGGTGCGCATGATGCGCCAAGACAGCAACGGGCGATTGCAATCTATTCAAGAAGACGTGTCTTTTGAAATGTCTTTGTGTGCTTGAACCATGCTCGACGGTGTTCGAATTGTCCAATGCCCGCGTTGCGGCGGCCCCAGCCGGTACGAAGCGGCCAATGTATATCGGCCTTTTTGCAGCCAGCGCTGCCGTGACATCGATTTAGGCGCTTGGGCCAACGAAGAGCACCGTTTGCCCGACGACTCGCCGCAAGACGACGCCGACTTCGAGAACAAACCACTGCAATAATTTTTCTTTCACGCCTGGTGCGTCGCCGCGTGAAAGTCGCGTTCTTGTGCAAACCATTGCAAAACCGGAATCGTGCCCGGCAAAACTGGCGTCACTTCCACAGGCAGTTGTTGCCACGAAAAACGCTGCTGCTCGCGCATGACCAACTCGCCCGTCCATTGCGTTACTTTGCAAAAATTCAGTTGCACCAAGGCATGCGGGTAATCGATGCGCTCCGTTTGCCAAGGCAGGCAATTGGTGATGGTCACGCCAATTTCTTCTTGCAATTCACGTCGCAGGGCTTGCTCTACGGTCTCGCCTGCTTCTAGCTTGCCGCCCGGAAACTCCCAATGGCCTTCATACACTTTGCCTTGCGGTCGAGTGGTGAGCAAAAAAGCGCCATCGGCTCGAATCAAAACGCCAACGGCAACTTGCACCAAGTTGCGATCTGCTCGTCGGGGCTGATCGGCATCGACCACGCGCACGCTGGGTTGGCTCATGCGGATCAAGCGGAATGTCGACCCGCATAATCGCGGGCAAATTGGTAGGCCACACGACCGCTGCGCGAGCCGCGCTCTAAGGCCCAGATCAGGGCTTCGGGTCGTGCGACTTCAGCTTGGTCTGGCGCCACTCCCAAGGCGATCAACCACTGTTGAACGATGACCAAGTATTCGTCTTGCGTGAAGGGGTAAAAGCTGACCCACAAGCCAAAACGTTCGGACAAAGATATTTTTTCTTCGACCACTTCGCCGGGGTGAATTTCTCCGTCTTCGGCGGTGGTGTACGTCAAGTTGTCCTTCATGTGCTCCGGCAACAAATGCCGGCGGTTGCTGGTGGCGTAAATCAGCACATTGGGTGTGGCTGCCGCCACCGATCCGTCGAGGATGGATTTGAGGGCTTTGTAGCCAGGCTCGCCGTCTTCAAAACTCAAATCATCACAAAACACGATGAATTTTTCAGGCCGATCAGACACCACGTCGATGATGTCGGGCAAGTCGGTCAAATCGTCTTTGTCGACTTCAATCAAGCGCAAGCCGCGAGGGGCGTATTCATTCAAGCAAGCTTTGATGAGAGAAGACTTGCCTGTGCCGCGTGCGCCCGTGAGCAACACATTGTTGGCGCTCAAGCCGTTGACAAATTGCTCGGTGTTGCGCTGAATTTTTTCTTTTTGACCGTCAATTTCTTTCAAGTCTTGCAGACCCAAACTTGCCACATGCCGCACCGGCTCCAAGGCGCCATGACCGTTGCTGCGTTTGCGGTAGCGAAACGCAACACTGGCCGACCAATCCGGCGCCGACATGGGTTGCGGCAACACGGATTCGATGCGTTGCATCAGCGCTTCTGCGCGTTGCACCAGGCGTTCCAAGGGATGCAGTGTGTCGCTCATATCAGCTGCGGTAATCGGCGTTGATGGTCACGTAATCGTGGCTCAGATCACAGGTCCAGACAGTCTCATGGGCACTGCCACGGCCAAGGTTCACGCGCACCGTGATTTCTGACTGTTTCATCACGCGCTGGCCGTCTTCTTCACGGTAGTTGGGATGGCGCCCCCCTTTGACCGCCACATGGACGTCGTCCAGATGCAAGTCAATGCCTGCTTGATCGAGGTCTGCAATCCCGGCGTAGCCCACCGCAGCCAAGATGCGACCCAAGTTGGGATCGCTGGCATAAAAAGCCGTTTTAACCAACGGTGAATGCGCGATGGCATACGCCACTTGTCGGCACTCGGCAGCGTCGCGACCGCCTTCAACCTCAATGGTGATGAATTTGGTGGCGCCTTCGCCGTCGCGCACGATGGCTTGCGCCAACTGACGCGCCACACCCAACATGGCGGCCAACAAGGCTTGACCTTGGGCACTTTGCAAGCTGGTGATGGGCGCGTGCGAGGTCTTGTGAGTCGCAATGACCACAAAGGAATCGTTGGTCGAGGTGTCGCCATCGACCGTCACACGGTTGAACGAACCTTCTGCCAACGCCAACGCCAGTGGCTTGAGCAACTCGGGCGCCATGCAAGCGTCGGTGGCTATGAAACCCAACATGGTGGCCATGTTGGGGCGAATCATGCCCGCGCCTTTGCTGATGCCCGTGATGTTGATGGTCGCGCCATCAATTTGCACTTGCGCGCTGGCGGCCTTGGGAACCGTATCGGTGGTCATGATGCCGTTGGCCGCGTCCACCCATTGCTGGGCACTGGGCGCTTGACCCGCAGCAGCAATGGCCCGAGGAAGTCCTGCAATGATGCGATCCGAAGGCAGTTGCTCCATGATCACGCCGGTAGAAAACGGCAGCACTTGTTGCGCATCCAAGTTGAGCTGCGCCGCCAAAGCTTGGCAGGTTTGACGCGCACGTTGCAATCCTTCTTCACCCGTACCCGCATTGGCGTTGCCCGTGTTGATGACCATGGCGCGAATCGCAGCACCCGAGGCCAAGTGTTCACGACAAATTTGCACCGGCGCAGCGCAAAAACGGTTTTGCGTGAAGACACCGCCCACAGACGCGCCTTCATCGATCAACACAACCGTCAAATCTTTGCGATCTGCTTTGCGAACACCGGCTTCGGTCACGCCAATGCGCACGCCAGCAACAGCGTGCAAGTCAGAAACCTCGGGGGCTTTCAAGTGAACAGGCATGGTGAACTCTCAACTCAATTGACCGTGACAGAATTTGAATTTTTTACCGCTGCCACAAGGGCAAGGTTCGTTGCGCCCCACGCCCGCGAACTGGGGCGCTGCGGTTTGTGGGTCGGCGGTCACTTGTGCTTCGCCTTGCTCGTTGGGCGCGGTGTAGGTCACGTTGTGAAGTGCTTCGGCTTGCTGCTCTAGCGTGCTGGCCGCTTCTTCGATTTGGGCATTGGATTCAATGCGAACCGTCATCAACACGCGGGTGACTTCGTGTTTGACCATGTCCAGCAATTGACCGAACAACTCGAACGCCTCACGCTTGTACTCTTGCTTGGGTTGCTTTTGCGCATAGCCACGCAAATGAATGCCTTGGCGCAAATAATCCAACGCAGCCAAGTGTTCGCGCCAATGGCTGTCAATGTTTTGCAGCAGCACAACGCGCATGAAGGGCGTGAATTGCTCCGCACCCACGCGCTCCAATTTGGCTTGGAAGGCGTCATGCGCTGCGGCAATGACTTGTTCCAAGATATCTTCATCGGTGATGGCGCTGGCTTGCTCCACCGTTTGAGCCAAGGGCAATTCGATTTGCCACTCTTGTTGCAAGACACGCTGCAAGCCCGCGATGTCCCATTGCTCTTCCACCGATTCATGGGGCACAAACTGACGCACGATGTCGCTGAAGGTGCCTTCGCGCAACGCGGCAATTTGAGCGCTCAAATCCAAGGCGTCCAAAATGTCGTTGCGTTGTTGGTAAATCACACGGCGCTGGTCATTGGATACGTCGTCGTATTCGAGCAGTTGTTTGCGAATGTCAAAGTTGCGCGCTTCTACTTTGCGTTGTGCGCTTTCGATGCTGCGCGTCACGATGCCCGCCTCAATGGCTTCGCCTTCGGGCATTTTCAATCGTTCCATGATGGCTTTGACGCGATCACCCGCAAAGATGCGCATCAACGCATCATCCAGACTGAGGTAAAACCTTGACGAGCCGGGATCACCTTGACGACCCGAGCGACCACGCAACTGGTTGTCGATGCGACGCGACTCATGCCGCTCTGTGGCAATGATTCGCAAGCCTCCCAAAGACTTCACCAATTCATGGTCTTTGGTCCACTGAACTCGCAAGACATCCACGCGCTGCAGCTTGGCAGCTTCGTCCATGCTTTCGTCGGCCATCACCAAGTCGATCGATTTTTCGACGTTGCCCCCCAACACAATGTCGGTGCCACGACCGGCCATGTTGGTGGCAATCGTGATCATGCGCGGGCGACCTGCTTGCGCCACGATATCGGCCTCGCGCGCATGTTGTTTGGCATTGAGCACCTGATGCGGCAACTTGGCTTGATCCAAGAGTTGGGCGATCAGCTCCGAGTTTTCAATCGACGTGGTGCCCACCAACACAGGTTGTCCGCGTTCATAACATTCACGAATGTCTTGAATCGCGGCGTTGTATTTTTCCTGCGCCGTTTTGTAGACGCGGTCGAGTTGATCGTCGCGTTTGCTGGGGCGGTTGGGTGGAATGACCACGGTTTCTAGGCCGTAGATTTCTTGAAATTCGTAGGCCTCTGTGTCAGCCGTTCCCGTCATGCCACCCAACTTGGCGTAAAGACGGAAGTAATTTTGAAATGTGATGGAAGCCAGGGTTTGGTTTTCAGCTTGGATTTCGACGCCTTCTTTGGCTTCGACGGCTTGGTGCAAGCCGTCGCTCCAGCGCCGTCCGGCCATCAAGCGCCCCGTGAATTCGTCCACGATGACCACTTCGCCATTTTGAATCACGTAATGCTGATCGCGGTGGTACAAGTGATGCGCGCGCAAAGCCGCATACATGTGATGCATCAAGCCAATGTTGGTGGGGTCGTACAACGAAGCCCCTTCGGCCAACAAACCACTGCTGGCCAAGATT
The DNA here is from genome assembly GCA_903925445.1 of uncultured Burkholderiales bacterium. Taxonomy (GTDB): domain Bacteria; phylum Pseudomonadota; class Gammaproteobacteria; order Burkholderiales; family Burkholderiaceae_C; genus Limnohabitans. The sequence continues at coordinate 7,930 of CAIYFE010000197.1, forward strand.
TGTTCTGCATGCTCGTGACCTTGCTCGGTCATGAATACTTGGTGGGATTTTTCGTCCACAGTGAAGTCACCCGGCGTGATGACTCCTTCACCGGTGATGGGGTCGGCCTCACCAATTTGGCGCTTGAGCAAAGGCACCACGCGGTTGATAGCCTGGTACTGCTGTGTGTGATCTTCCGCTTGACCGCTGATGATCAGGGGCGTGCGCGCCTCATCAATCAAAATCGAATCCACCTCATCGACGATGGCGAAATTCAATTTACGCTGCACACGGTCATGGGCCTCGTAGACCATGTTGTCGCGCAAGTAGTCAAAACCGTACTCGTTGTTTGTGCCGTACGTGATGTCTGCGCGGTAAGCGGCTTGTTTTTCTTCGCGCGACATTTGTGGCAAGTTGATGCCAACCGTCAAACCTAAGAAGTTATACAGACGCGACATCCACTGCGCGTCACGATTGGCCAAGTAATCGTTCACTGTCACCACATGCACGCCCTGTCCTGACAAGGCATTGAGGTAAACAGGCAAGGTTGCGGTCAAGGTTTTGCCTTCACCGGTGCGCATCTCGGCAATCTTGCCTTGATGCAAGGCAATGCCACCGATCAGCTGCACATCAAAGTGGCGCATTTTCATCACGCGCTTAGAGCCCTCGCGCACCACGGCATAGGCTTCTGGCAACAAGCTATCCAAGCTTTCGCCATTTTGAAAACGCGTTTTGAATTCCTCCGTTTTGGCTTGCAACGCAGCGTCATCCAGCTTTTCAAGTGCCGCCTCGAGCGCGTTGATTTGAACAACGGTTTTGCGGTAGAGCTTGAGCAGCCGATCGTTACGGCTACCAAAAATGTGAGTCAAAAAATTAAATGCCATGCGTACGCTGCGGCCTACATTTGTACTAAAAAGTCAAACAGCCGCAAGTTCCTTTGATAGAGGCGAACAAACCGCTGATTTTAACCACCCATCCAGCAGATAATGTGTCGCATGGCTTCTCGCCCGCCCGCTCAAACCGATACATTGGCCGCCTTGCGTGCCTTGGGTTACAACCGTGTGCCCAAAGCGGCAACCTTCACTCGCGGACAAACGCGCAGCTTGGAACAAATCGTCGATAGCGCGCCCAGCTTGGCACAACTGGCCAACTTGGCGCGCGATGGCCAAAAACGACTCCAAGCCATTTCGTCGCTGCTGCCAGCGAGCCTGCGCACGATGGTTGAATCTGGCGGCATTGAAGGCGACGCTTGGTGTTTGCTTGTTCCTCACAGCGCCGCAGCCGCCAAATTGCGCCAACTTCTTCCAGCCTTGAGTGCGCATTTAAGAACGCGGGGCTGGAATGTGCAATCCATCCGCGTCAAAGTGAAATCCAAAAACTAAAAAACCCCGACACGCAAACGCATCGGGGTTTTGATTGGTGCCGGTTGTCGGATTCGAACTGACGACCTACCGCTTACAAGGCGGGTGCTCTACCAACTGAGCTAAACCGGCTATCCTGCTATTCTAACGCGAAATCTGCAAGTTTTTATTTCACACGCGTCAAAGTTGGTCGCGTTGGGGTTGGGGGCCGAGGTGGCGGCTCGTCCGAGGCCGACGCATCACGCGTGCTGGAGATGTCTTGCATGGAGGCTGCACTCGTGACCGGCATGGGAAACGCCATGCCTTGACCATTTTCACGTGCGTAAATTGCGAGCACACGATTGATCGGCACCAAAATTTCGCGTGCCACGCCTGCAAACCGAGCTTTGAATTCAATGAACTCATTGCCCAACTTCATGCCGCTGGTGGCGTCATAGCTGACGTTCAAAACGATTTCACCGTTTTTCACGTATTCCATGGGCACTTGAACGGTCTCATCCACCAACACCGCGACGTAAGGCGTGAAACCATTGTCGGTGCACCACTCATGCAATGCCCGCAACAAATACGGACGTGTCGTGACTGCGTCAGGCGTGTTGAGCATGGTGTGAATTACTTGCGCATCACTTTTTCAGAGGGCGTCAACGCTTCAATGTACGCAGGACGCGAAAAAATACGTTCCGCATACTTAAGCAATGGCGCTGCATTTTTTGACAACTCAATGCCGTAATGATCCAAACGCCACAGCAAGGGCGCAATCGACACATCCAGCATCGAAAAGTTGTCACCCAGCATGAATTTGTTTTTCAAAAACACCGGTGCCAATTGCGTCAAACGATCACGAATGTGCGAGCGCGCTTTTTCAAGCGCTTTGTCACTGGGTTTGACCACGCGTGACTCGAGGGTGGTCACATGCGTGAACAATTCTTTTTCAAAGTTCAACAAGAACAAACGCACACGGGCGCGATCCACGGGATCACCGGGCATGAGCTGCGGATGTGGAAAACGCTCATCGATGTACTCATTGATGATGTTGGATTCATACAAGATCAAATCACGTTCGACCAAGATGGGCACTTGCCCATAGGGATTCATCACGTTGATGTCTTCGGGCTTGTTGTACAAATCCACATCACGAATTTCGAAGTCCATGCCTTTTTCAAACAAGACAAAACGGCAACGGTGAGAGAAAGGGCAGGTCGTTCCTGAGTAAAGCACCATCATGATGTGCGGCTCCTAAAAATCAAAAAGAGTGACAGGCCAACCTGTCACTCCGTGAGGCGATGGCCAACCCGTCAAGGCCAGTCATCGAAGTTCTATTATTTAATGTCTTTCCAATAGGCAGCATTCAAGCGCCATGCAATGACCATGAAGCAGCCCAAGAACAACAAGACCCAAACGCCCAAACGAACGCGTGTGTTTTGAGCGGGCTCACCCATCCATTGCAAGTAGGCGACCAAGTCACCCACGGCTTGGTCATACTCTTGTGCTGACAGGGTACCGGGCGTGATTTGAGTCCAGCCCTTGAACACTTTTTCAACGTGGCCATGTTCTTCATGCTCTTCGTACACAGGACGACGTGCGCCTTGCAACTCCCACAAAGCGTGGGGCATGCCAACATTGGGGAACACCAAGTTGTTCCAGCCCGTTGGGCGTGTTTCGTCGCGGTAGAAAGTGCGCAAGTAGGTGTACAAATAATCTGCACCTGTGCCGCCGTGACCCGCGCGCGAGCGTGCGATCACAGTCAGATCTGGCGGAACAGCGCCAAACCATTCTTTGGCTTGTTTAGGCTCAAAGTTGGCTTTCATGGTGTCACCGACTTTTTCAGTGGTGAACAACAAGTTGTCTTTGATCTGTTGCTCCGTCAGGCCAATGTCTTTCAAGCGGTTGTAGCGCATGTACTCCGCAGAGTGGCAGTTCAGGCAATGGTTCACAAACAGCTTGGCGC
>CAIYFE010000198.1 GCA_903925445.1 uncultured Burkholderiales bacterium
GCGAACTCGTGAACATGGAGCCCGATGGCCGTGGTCGCGTGCGTTTGGAATACCGCATTCCTGCGCGCGGCTTGATTGGCTTTACCAACGAGTTCTTGAACTTGACACGCGGCTCGGGTCTGATTTCCAACATCTTTGACAGCTATGAGCCGCACAAAGGCGAAATCGGTGGCCGCAAAAACGGCGTGCTGATCTCGATGGACGATGGTGAAATCTTCACCTACGCCTTGGGCAAATTGGATGACCGCGGTCGCATGTTCGTCAAAGCCGGTGACCCTGTGTACGAAGGCATGATTGTGGGCATCCACAGCCGTGACAACGATTTGGTGGTCAACGCCACACGCACCAAGCAGCTGACCAACTTCCGTGTCTCCGGCAAGGAAGACGCCATCAAGATCACGCCTCCCATTGACTTGACGCTGGAGTACGGCGTGGAGTTCATCGAGGACGATGAGTTGGTGGAAATCACGCCCAAAAGCGTGCGTCTGCGCAAGCGCCACCTCAAGGAGCACGAGCGCAAACGCGCTTCACGCGAGTAAGCAGGAGCGCAATCGATGGTGAGTTCGCACGGTCGTGCCGCCTGGGCCATGGTGGCCGTGACCGCCATGTGGGCCACTGCAGGCGTGCTCACGCGTCGCCTCGAAGTGGCGCAGAGTTTTGAAATCACGTTTTGGCGCAGCGCCTTCACGGCGCTGTGTGTTGCGCTGATTCTGCGCACCTTGCAAGGCCAAGGTGTTTTCAAACGATTGCTGCAAGCGCCTCGCGTGCTGTGGGTCAGTGGCGCGTGTTGGGCCGTCATGTTCACGGCCTTCATGATGGCGTTGACATTGGCCACGGTGGCTGAAGTGCTCATCACCATGGCGCTGAGTCCGTTGCTGACAGCTGTGTTGGCGCGGATTTTTTTGCGTCAAAAAATCGCTGGGCATACCTGGGCTGCCATCGCAGTGGCGGGCGTTGGCATGGTGTGGATGTTTGCTCAACCCCGCGCGACACAAGGCATGCCTTGGGGTTCGATCATTGCGTTGCTGGTGCCTGCTTCCGCGGCTGCCAATTGGTGTTTGCTGCAACATCGTCAATCTCAAAATGACGCTGTTGACATGATGCCCGCTGTGTTCTTGGGGGCGTGTGGGTCTGCCTTGCTGACCTTGCCGTTGGCGCTACCGTTTCAAGCCAATGCGCACGACATGGCGTTGCTGTCGCTTTTGGGTCTGGTGCAGTTGGCGATCCCTTGTACGCTCTTGGTCGCTTGCGCCAAAGTGCTGCCAGCACCTGAAATTTCGCTGCTGTCTTTGCTGGAAGTTTTATTTGGAATTGCGTTTGCATGGGCTTGGGCCAATGAGACGCCCAACACACAAGTCTTATGCGGCGGCTCGTTGGTGCTGATGGCGTTGCTGGCCAATGCCTTGCAAAACTGGCGCCACACACAAGGAGACAACCCATGAATCGTTACACCCCAGATGTGCAGCACGAACGCGCAGGTGCGTTGGGTTTGATCACTTTGAATCGTCCCAAAGCCTTGAATGCCTTGTCGCTGGAGATGGTGCGCGAGTTGACCGACATCTTGTTGCAATGGCAGGCCGACGACCGCGTGTTGGCGGTGGCCATTCGTGGCAGCAACAAAGAGGGCGCTTTCGGCGCGTTTTGCGCCGGCGGTGACATTCGCTACTTTCACCAAGCTGCGCTGGCCGGCGACAGCACGTTGGAAGATTTCTTCACCGAAGAATATGCCCTCAACCATTTGATCCACACCTACAGCAAGCCCTACATCGCCTTCATGGATGGCATCGTGATGGGCGGCGGCATGGGGCTGAGCCAAGGCGCGCGTTTGCGCATCGTGACCGAGCGCACCCAAATGGCCATGCCGGAGACGCAAATTGGTTTGTTTCCCGATGTGGGCGGTGGCTATTTCTTGAGCCGCTGTGAAGGCGCTTTGGGTGAGTATTTGGCTTTGACAGGACA
>CAIYFE010000199.1 GCA_903925445.1 uncultured Burkholderiales bacterium
CGATGGCATAAGGCAGGGCCGGGAGCGTGTGTTCCATGAGATCCTCTTAGGTGAAAAAAACGAATTGTAAAAAGATTAATTGTCCATCTTAGATTGAACTTGCAAATCAACCCTGCCGTCAGCAAGGGTTGCCTGAACGGGCTGTCCCACGTCGAGCTGCGTGACAGAGGCAATGGTTTGCCCTTGGGCATTGGTCAACCAGGCAAACCCGCGCTGCAGCACCAGCCGGGGATCCAGCAACTCCAAGCGCAATTGCGCCCGCGCCAAGCGTTCCCGTGCGGTTTGCGGCATTTGCTGGGCGTGTCGAGACAAGCTGGACTGCAAAACAGACAGCCGATGTTTGTCGCGCTGCACGCTTTGCTCCAGCAAGGTTTGCATGCGCTGGTGCTGTCGCATGAGTTTGATTTTTTCGTTGGCAAGTCCTTGCGTGGGACGCCCCAAACGCGACTGCGCGCGATCAAGGCGTTGCCATTGGCGATCCACGAGGGTTCGCACAGCGTCTTGCATGTTCTCGAGCAAGTCAACCAGCTGCCAAAGCAGCTGGGCTTGCGGGGTGGCACCAAGCTCGGCCGCTGCGGTGGGTGTTGGAGCCCGCAAATCGGCACAAAAATCGGCAATGGTGAAGTCGGTTTCGTGCCCTACGCCGCAAATAATCGGTATCGGCGAAGCCACGATGGCGTGCGCCAGCTGCTCGTCGTTGAAAGCCCACAAATCCTCCATGGCGCCCCCCCCTCTGACCAACAAAATCACGTCAATCTGCGGCTGTCGCGCCAACAGCTCTAAGGCTTGCACCAAGCTGGCGGGGGCTTGCGCACCTTGGACGCTGGCAGGCGCAATCGTGACGGCAATGTGCGGCACCCGCCTTTGAAGCGCAGTTGCCACATCGTGCAAGGCGGCAGCGCCCAAAGAAGTCACCACGCCAATGTGACGAGGACGCGTTGGAATGGCGCGCTTGCGCTCAGGTGCAAACAAGCCCTGGGCTTCCAACTTGGCTTTGATGCGCAAAAACTGCTCAAACAATGCGCCTTGCCCGGCGCGGCGCAGGCTCTCCACGATCAACTGGAGCTCGCCTCGGGGTTCGTAAACGCCCAAACGACCTTGCAGCGTGACTTGATCACCATCGCGGGGCTGAAAATCCAACATTTGAGCGGCGCGCTTGAACATGGCACAGCGCAACTGGCCTTGTTCGTCCTTGAGCGTGAAGTAACAATGTCCGCTTGACGCCCTTGTGAACCCAGAAATCTCACCCTGAACCGCAACAGGGTTGAAGCGCGCCTGCAAAGCATCTGCAACGGCGCGGCATAAAGCACCAACTTGCCAGATTCGCGGCGTCAATCCTGAATTTTCTAACGATTCCAACATGGATTCATCCACAAGGTGAACAAACTACAAAAGTTTGCACTCAAACTGCTAAGAATGCACGAGACTACGTGCAAGTTATTGATTTCATTCAACTTTTTGACGCCCGTTTTTGCGTCATTGTGTTGAAAAGCTGATTTGGCGCGGCTTGGTGACACATCGCAACCAACTTACCCACAAAGTTATCCCCAGATTGTGTGCATGAGCAGCTAAGGGATAATGGTTTCACAATTTTTGGAGAATGAAGTTGCTGTCGATCATACAAGCGGCTGGTTGGCCGATTTGGCCTTTGTTGGCCTGTTCCGTGGTGGCCTTGGCCTTGATCATTGAGCGATTGCTCAGTTTGCGACCGCATTTGATTGTTCCAGCCGATTTGTTAGATCAAGTCTTGGCAGCATCACAAAACCAGCTTCCCTCCGCCGACACGGTGCAGCAGCTCCAAGCGCATTCGGTGCTGGGTCAACTCTTGGCCAGTGGCTTCAAAAGCCTGCAACACAACCCCTACATCAACGACGCGGATTTGCGTCAAAGCATCGAAACCGCGGGCCGACAGGCCGCGCATACCTTGGAAAAACGTCTCACCACGCTGGCAACGATTGCTTCTGCCGCACCTTTGCTGGGCTTGCTGGGCACGGTCATTGGCATGATTGACATCTTTGGCTCACAAAGCCCGGGCGCTGCCAATCCAGCGCAATTGGCGCAAGGCATTTCCATGGCGCTTTACAACACGGCGTTTGGTTTGATCGTGGCCATTCCAACCCTCATGTTTTGGCGATATTTCCGCGCACAAGTCGACGGATTTGTGATGGAGTTGGAAACGCAAGCCGAGCGTTTTGCCCGTCATTTGCAGCATTTGCGCACTCGCCTGCGCTGATGTCACCCAGGACTCGCCATGCAATTTCGACGCAAATCCACTGCCGAACCCGAGATCAATCTGATTCCTTTCATTGACGTGCTGCTGGTTGTGCTGATTTTTTTGATGCTCTCCACCACCTACAGCAAGTTCACCGAGATGCAAATCAATTTGCCCACGGCCAACGCCGATGCGCAAAAAGATCGCCCCAGCGAAATCATCGTGTCCGTCAGCAGCGATGGGCGTTACAGCGTCAACCACAACCTGTTGGCCTCACGCGATGTGCAAGGGCTCAGCAGCGCGCTGATGGCTGCCACGCAAAACACCAACCAACCCATGATCGTCATCAGCGCCGATGCACAAGCCAGCCACCAATCGGTCATGTTGGTGCTCGAAGCGGCGCGGCGCTCTGGACTCAACCAGCTCACTTTTGCCGCGCAATCTTCTGGCGCTGCTGACTGAATGGACTGGCGGCGCATCCTGACCCAAGCTTGGTTGACCCAGGGCGCAGTGGCACGGTGCTTGTGGCCGCTGGCGTGTTTGTTCGGCGTGTTGGTGCGTTTGCGGCAATGGCTTTATGCCATCGGTGGGTTCAGCACTCACCGCTTGAACGTTCCAGTGATCGTGGTGGGCAATGTGGTGACGGGCGGTGTGGGCAAAACGCCAGTGGTGATGGCTTTGGCCAAGTTTTTGAGCGCCAAAGGCTGGCGTGTTGGCGTGGTCTCTCGCGGTTATGGGAGGCGTCTTCGCTCGGTGAGCGAGGTCACCCCCACCAGCCTGGCCGATGAAGTCGGCGACGAACCCTTGCTGATCGCACAAAAATGCCGAATTCCCGTGTTTGTAGCACCCCAACGTGTGGCCGCAGCACGCGCTTTGCTGAACGCTTACCCCGATGTGCAACTTGTGCTGTGCGACGACGGATTGCAACATCTGGCCTTGGCGCGCGACTTGGAGTTGTGTGTCTTCGATGAACGTGACATTGGCAACGGCTGGCTGTTGCCTGCTGGGCCTTTGCGCGAAAAGTGGCCACGCCAGCGCGACAGCGCCGTCCCCTGTTTTGAACTCAAAACATCGGGACCTGCCCTGCCCCATCAATTCAAAGTGAAACGCCGTTTGAGCCACCAAGCCCAACAAGCCGACGGCACACGTCGCGCACTGGCTGAGTTCTCTCAGCAAGCGGTGCAGGCATTGGCAGGCATTGCCAAGCCGCAGGTTTTTTTTGACATGTTGCGCGAACAAGGCTTGACGCTGGCGCACACCTACGCGCTGGCAGATCACGCGCCCTTGCAATCGTTGCAGCTTGAAGATCCCAACCTGCCCCTGCTGTGCACCGAAAAAGACGCGGTGAAGTTGTGGCCGCATCTGCCCCAAGCATGGGCTGTCGCACTCGAATGCGAATTACCCAAAGACTTGTGCGATGCCATTGATAGCAGCTTGCAATCGATCACGGCAAGAAAGTTATGATTCTGGGATGGACACAAAACTACTTGAACTCTTGGTTTGCCCCGTCACCAAAGGCTCGTTGGAATACAACCGCGAACGCCAAGAGCTGATTTCTCGCAGCGCACGTTTGGCTTATCCCGTGCGAGAAGGCATCCCTGTTTTGCTCGAAAACGAAGCCCGCACGCTGAGTGACGCCGAACTTGAGGCTTGAATGACTTTTACCGTGCTGATTCCAGCGCGCATGGCCTCCTCGCGCTTACCCAACAAACCGTTGGCCGACATCGCTGGCTTGCCAATGGTGGTGCGTGTGGCGCACCGTGCCCAAGCGTCCAAAGCGCAGCGCATTGTGGTTGCCACCGACGACACCCGCATTGCACAAGCGTGCCAAGCCCACGACATCGAAGCGGTGATGACCCGCGCAGACCACCCCAGCGGCAGCGATCGACTGGCCGAAGCCTGCACGCTGTTGGGCTTGCAAGCGCAAGACATCGTGGTCAACGTCCAAGGCGATGAACCCCTGATCGATCCGCACAGCATCAACGCCGTGGCTGATTTGCTGCAACAACGCCCAGACTGCGCGATGAGCACCTTGGCGCATGCCATCGATTCGCTCGAAGACTTTGCCAACCCCAACGTCGTGAAAGTGGTGTTGGACAAGCAACAAACCGCTCTGTATTTCAGCCGTGCGCCGATTGCGTGGTGGCGTGACGGTTTTGCCCAAGGCATGACCCAACTCAGCGACCCTGCTCCCTTGCGTCACGTGGGTTTGTACGCCTACCGCGTGGGCTTTTTGTTGGCCTTCCCAAACCTGAGCCAAGCGCCGCTGGAACAGCTCGAATCGCTCGAACAGCTGCGCGCCATGTGGCATGGACACCGCATTGCCGTCTACATCAGCGAACACGCGCCGGGTCCCGGCATTGACACACCGCAAGACCTGGAGCGCGTTCGCAGGGTTTTTACCCAAATCACGTAAGGCTGTGAAAGGGGATCGCATGCTATCCTCGAAAAAGTTTTGAAAATTACGTACAAGGACTACACATGAGACTGATTTTGTTGGGTGCACCCGGTGCTGGTAAAGGCACTCAAGCCACCTTTATCTGCCAAAAGTACGGCATCCCACAAATCTCAACTGGCGACATGCTGCGCGCTGCCGTCAAAGCAGGCACCGCATTGGGCATCGAAGCCAAAAAAGTCATGGACGCAGGCGGCTTGGTCAGCGACGACTTGATCATCAACTTGGTCAAAGAACGCATTGCGCAAGCCGATTGCGCCCAAGGTTTTTTGTTCGACGGTTTTCCCCGCACCATCCCTCAAGCCGATGCCATGAAAGCCGCAGGCGTCAAACTCGACTACGTACTTGAAATTGATGTGCCATTTGACGCCATCATCGAGCGCATGAGCGGCCGCCGTGCACACGTGGCCAGCGGACGCACTTACCATGTCAAGTTCAACCCGCCCAAAGTCGCGGGCGTGGACGATGTCACGGGTGAGCCGCTGATTCAACGCGACGACGACAAAGAAGAGACCGTCAAAAAACGCTTGGACGTCTACAGCGCTCAAACCCGTCCCTTGGTCGATTACTACGCCAACTGGGCCAAAACGGGTGACGCTGCCGCCCCCAAATACCGCGCCATCAGCGGCATGGGTTCGGTCGAAGAAATCAAAGACCGCGCATTTCAAGCCTTGGCTTCTTGAGCCTTTTCTTGCAGCAGGCGCAACATCAGCGCGATTCGGGCCTGGGGAAAACTCAAGGATCCGAGGTTTTCAAACATGGCTTCACCATCTTCTTGCACGCCACCTTGCGCACAGCGCGAGGTGCGCATCACCCGCACGCCTTGACGTTGAGCGTCTGACAAAGCCTCTTGCAACGCCGCGCTGATCGTGCCGTTGCCCGTGCCCGCAACCACGCAACCTGCAGGCTTGTCCCATGCCAGCAAAGCACGCACCCAACGTCCATCGGCTTGAGCATGGTTGACCACCAGCTCCACACGCGGCCACGTTGTTGTATTGAGCACCGTTTTGACATCGGTAATTTGCGCGGGCGGGTTGACTGGGCGCAACCAAGACACACCCTGCGCATTGACTCGCCCCGCAGGTCCCAAGTCGCCTGAAGAAAAAGCGTTGAGCCGCGTGCTGTGCGCCTTGAACACTTCATGGGCGGCATGCACCTCGCCTGCGCACACCAACCACACCCCTGCTGCATCGGATTGCCGAGCACAACGGATGGCATCGCGCACATTGCTGGCCCCATCGCTGTCCATTGCATTGGCCGGTCGCATGGCGCAGGTCAAGACAATGGGCTTCGTAGGCGGCAAAACGGCTTGCAACAAAAAAGCTGTTTCCTCGGCGGTATCGCTGCCATGCGTGATCACGATGCCTTCGATTTGCGGATCAGACAAGGCGTGTACCACACGTTCCAGCAATCGACGCCAGACCTGCTCGTCCATGTCTTTGCTGTCGACTTGCGCCACTTCCTCAAGCTCTAAAGCGAGGCCAGACACGCCTAAAGTCGCCAGCAATTGCGCGCCATTCAGACGCGCAGCAGCGTATTTCAACGGCTGAGAAGCATCGTCAGCCCAACCGGCAATCGTGCCTCCGGTTGTCAAAAGCAACACTTTTTTGTCTTTTTTTTCGAACATCGCTTGCCAAACCCAAAAAACTGGTTAAAATTACAGTTACTGGATGCAAAAACAGTTTGCATCGCCCAACACCTCGATTGTGCAGGAGCCCTTCCATGAACGACATGCCCAAACTCACGCCACGTCAGCAACAAATCTTGGAGCTGATCCAATCGGCCATCGCCAACACGGGCTCACCCCCCACGCGCGCTGAAATCGCCGCCGAGTTAGGCTTCAAATCCGCCAATGCCGCCGAAGAGCATTTGCAAGCCTTGGCTCGAAAAGGCGTGATCGAACTGGTCAGTGGCACATCACGCGGCATCCGACTCAAAGGCCAAAACCTGCGCGACATGCAGCAATCTTTGAGTCAGCAAATGACCCAACCACTTCGTGATTTGGCCTCCGCCTTGGCCTTGCCCTTGGTTGGACGCGTGGCTGCAGGTTCACCCATTCTGGCGCAAGAACACGTGGATCAAACCTTCCACGTCGAGAGCAGCCTGTTCCAACGCAAACCCGATTACTTGCTGCGTGTTCGCGGCATGTCCATGCGCGATGCCGGCATCATGGATGGCGACTTGCTGGCGGTGCAATCCACCCGCGAAGCCAAAAATGGCCAAATCATCGTCGCGCGCTTGGGCGATGAGGTCACGGTCAAACGTTTTCGCCGCACACCTCACGTGATTGAACTCTTGCCCGAAAACCCCGACTACAAAACCATCGTAGTCGAACCCGGAGAACCCTTTGAAATCGAGGGTTTGGCCGTCGGTCTGATTCGCAACACTTTTTTGATGTAACAAGGAATTCACCATGAGCATCGCACTTTTTAGCGCTTATCGCCTTCTCAATCCACTGCAAAACGTGGCGCGCAGCTTCATGCCAGCTCAAGCCTTGCAAAGCACACACGCATCGGTCAGCTGTGCGCGCCCCTTGCGCGTCGCCCGTGTGATGGAAGCACAACAAAGTCGCAGCAGCGCAGGTCGCATGGTCATCTCAGGTCGCATGGCCGATGTCTGCGCCGAACTCGACCGATTGGCCGAGCTCGAAAAACGCAGTTTTTAAGCGTTCGCAGCACCCATCAAATAATCTGCTTTGCCAATTTCCACACCGTTGTGGCGCAAGATGGCATAGGCCGTGGTGATGTGAAAAAACACATTGGGCAAAGCCCAATGTTTGAGGTAGTCCTCGCCAGTCATAGTTTTGGTTTTGTCTTTGCCCACTGGAAAAGTGATGCTTTTTGATTCCGAACCATCGACTGCACTCGCTGGAACGGTTTGCAGCCAAGCCAAGGTTTTGTCAATGCGGTGCATCAAATCTGTCAAAGTGGTTTCCGTGTCATCGAACTTTGGCGCTTCTAGCCCTGACAGTCTGGCAATACACAATTTGGATGCATCGCACGCAATCAGAATTTGACGCGTAAACGGTAGCATGTCTGGAGCCAGTCGATATTGAGCCAACACCAAAGCATCAAATTTCTTGGCATCTGCGTGTGCTTGGGCTTTGACCAACAAATGCTTCAGGTTGTTCAGCATGGTTTTGAAAATCGGCAGACTGGCTGAAGACATTGAAATTGACATAAGTACTCCTTGTGACATTGCGCCTGTACCAGACGAGGCACAATCGGCGGTATGAATATTGTGATCCTAGACGACTATCAGGATGTCGTTCGCAAATTGAATTGTGCGTCTAAGCTTGATCCTTATCGGGCAAAGGTTTTTACCAACACCATCAAAGGCAATGGGCAGTTGGCCGTTCGACTCAAAGACGCCGAAGTACTGGTGTTGATCCGTGAGCGCACCCATATTCCTCGACAGTTGATTGAAAAACTGCCCAACCTCAAGCTGATCTCACAAACCGGCAAAGTGGGCTCACATGTCGATGTGGCTGCTTGCACCGAGCGTGGCATTGCCATTGCGGAAGGTTCTGGGGCGCCCGTGGCACCTGCCGAGCTGACCTGGGCTTTGATCATGGC
>CAIYFE010000200.1 GCA_903925445.1 uncultured Burkholderiales bacterium
CAGTGTTGCTCGACCCACTGGCACTTACCGTCTTCGACAATGCCCACAGCGATTTTGAGGAGCGTTGGTTTACTTTGGGAATTTCCAAAGACGGTAAATTGTTAGCTGTCGCTCATACCTATCAACACAGCAGTTCAATTCAGGTCAATGTGCGCATCATTTCTGCGCGAGATGCAACAAAGCGTGAACGTCAACAATATGAGAATGAACCTCGTTAGGTGAACACCATGAATGCACAAACTAATCACGACGATGAACCAATGCCCTCAGAAATTAATTTCTCAGGTGCCAAACGCGGGCAGTTCTACAAGGCGGATTCGCAACTTAATTTGCCTGTGTATTTAGACCAGCAAGTTCAATCCACTTTGGCCGCACTCGCACACGCAAAAGGCATGGATATTTCTGCGCTCGTCAACGAGCTACTCAAAAAAGATATTGAACTCATAGAAATGGCGCGCTGACACAGCACGTCAACTTTCAGCCAACGCCTGAGCCAACTCCCCCGCATCAGGCGGCTGACACCCTTTGCGGGTGCAGTTGATGGCTGCGGCTTGCATGGCGCGTTGCAAGGTGAGCGCCACACGTTCTTGAGCGACCGATGGGTTTGACAGGCTGTGGTGCAGCACCCAATCGGCCAAGCAGTTGCCCCAAAAGGTGTCGCCTGCGCCGACGGTGTCGATCACCGTCACTTTGGGCGCTGTGCCGTTGGCGCTGGCCTCGTCCACTTGCAGATACGCGCCTTGTGCGCCAAAAGTCACCGCCACGCGGCTTGCGCCTTGTTGCATCCAGTGTTGTGCCAAATGCTGCGCGTTGTTCAAGCGCACGTCTTTGAAGCCCAAAAGCTCCAAGTCTTCGTCGCTGGCTTTGAGCCAATCGGCGTGAGCGGCGACGGCGCGTACGGCGTCTAGGTAGTGGTTCAAGTTACTGGCCAAACGGGGGCGCAGGTTGACGTCCACGCTGATGGTCCAACCCAAGGCTTTGGCTTTTTCCACAATTTGCAAGACCTTGGTGTGCTCAGGCGGCATGGCCATGAGCGAGCCGGTGTGCAACACGCCTGGCGCGTGGGTGGTGAGCAAGGCCAACACATCGGCCACGGCATAGTCGCGGTCGGCCACGCCTTCGCGGTAAAAACCGTAGCTGGGCTGGCCGTTGTTGACATGCACCACCGCCAACGACGTGGGCAAACGGCTGGCGGGCAACAAGGCTTTGGCACCTGTTTGGTTCAAGCGTTTTTCCAAAGCCTGGCCAAAGGTGTCGTGAGAAAACGGGTTGATCAAGCCCACCGCCACGCCTTGCAACGCAGCGGCGCAGGCGAGGTTGTAGGGGCTACCGCCGAGCAAAGGCATGAGCGAGCCGTCGGGCTGCGCCACGCAATCCATCAAAGCTTCGCCCAACACCCACACGCAGGCGGTGCTCATGCCAAGCACTCCTTGGGAATGTCTTCGGGTTTCATCGCGCCCGTCATGACGGCCACGGTGTCGCTCATGCTGATTTTTTTGGGGTTCAACACCGCAGCACGTTTGCCCAAACGCGCGACGTGAATGCGGTCTGCCACTTCAAACACATGGGGCATGTTGTGCGAGATCAGCACCACGGGCAGGCCTTTGTCGCGCACACGGCGAATCAGCTCTAGCACCATATTGCCTTCTTTGACGCCCAGGGCGGCTGTGGGCTCGTCCATGATGACCACATGTTGCGCAAACGCTGCCGCACGCGCCACGGCCACGCATTGGCGTTGCCCGCCGGAGAGCGTTTCCACCGCTTGCGTCATGGAGCGAATGCCGACTTTGAGCTCGTTCATGCGCTCCACGCTTTGCGCGAGCATGGCTTTTTTGTCCAACATGCGCAGCACATTGCCCATGAAGCCGGGGCGGCGAATTTCGCGGCCTAAAAATAAGTTTTCTGCAATCGTCATGGCCGCTGCCACGGCCAAATCTTGGTAGACGGTTTCAATGCCAGCACGACGTGCGTCAATGGGGGTTTTGAAATGAATCGCTTGGCCGTCCAACTCAATGCGGCCTTCGTCGGGCACGGTCGCGCCCGAGAGGCATTTGATGAGCGAGGATTTGCCCGCGCCGTTGTCGCCAATCACGGCCAAAATTTCGCCGGCGCGCAGTTCAAAATCTGCGCCGTCCAAGGCCGTCACTTGGCCGTAGCGTTTGAACAAGCCACGGGCTTGCATCACGATTTGATGGGTAGTCATTTAACGCACTCCCTTGCGCGAGAGTTGGTCGGTGGTCACGGCCAGAATCACCAAAATGCCAGTGACCAAAATTTGATAGACGCTGGAGACGCCCATGAGCGTCAAGCCATTGCGAAACACGCCCACAATCAGAGCGCCCACCAAGCTGCCCAGCACCACGCCGCGTCCACCAAACAAGCTGGTGCCGCCCAGCACGACGGCGGTGATGGCGTCTAAGTTTTCGGTTTGTCCGGCATTGGGGTCGCCCGCGCCGGTGCGCGCCACGCTCAACATCGAGGCCACGCCATAGGCCAAGCCCGCCAGCACATACACACCGACCAACACGCGGTCGGTGGGAATCCCCGTCAAACGGGTGGCTTCGGGGTTGTTGCCCACGGCATACACATGGCGTCCGGCCGCGGTTTCGCGCAGGCCAAACCATGCAAACACATACAAAGCCAGCATCAACACCACGCCGTAACTCACGGTGGCGCTGCCCAGCTTGAAGGTGTCGCCCAGCACGGTCATGCCAGACGGAATATCGGTGATGGTTTGCGAACCCGAGTACAACTGGGTGATAGCAAATGCAATGTTCAAGGTGCCCAAAGTCACAATGAACGGCGGCAACTTGATGCGGGTCACCAACAAACCGTTGATCAGCCCAAACAGCGACGTCACCGCCAATCCACAGGCCATGGCCGCAGGTGCGGACAGGCCAAAGTCAGAGGCAAACTTGGTCATGACAATGCCCCCCAACGCCATGACCATGCCGCACGACAAGTCAATGCCAGCGGTCAAGATGATGAGGGTTTGCCCAATCGCAATCACGCCCACCACCATGACTTGCGCCAAGATGAGCGAGAAGTTTTGCGCACTCAAAAACCGATCGCTTTGGCTGGCAAAAAATGCGCAGGCCAGCAGCAAAGCAATGGCGGGGCCAAGCGTGCCAATCGGTGGCAGCTTGTCTTTGAGGGGGAGTTTGTCGGTCCAAGTTTGCATGGCAGTTCTTACTTGTTACCCCAGCACAGGTCTGTGCCAGTTTTCACGTCTTTGCTGTCCACGCCCGCAATGGCTTTGGCAGCAATCAGGGTCACGCCAGTGTCGGTGTAGCCGCTGACTTTTTTGCCCGATTTGGCGTATTCCACACCCGCGGCCACGCCCATCGACGCCATGCGCAAGGGGTATTGTTGTGAGGTGGCCGCAATCACGCCAGCGCCCACGTTTTTGATGCCTTCACATCCACCGTCCACAGAAACAATCAACACGTCTTTTTCTTTGCCAGCGGCTTTCAAAGCGTTGTAAGCACCTGCGGCTGCGGGTTCGTTGATGGTGTAGACCACGTTGATATTGGGGTTCTTTTGCAAGCAGTTTTCCATGCCGGTTTGGCCTTTGGCGCGGTCACCAAAACTGTCGGCCATGCACACGACTTCGGCGGGTTTGGCCAATTCGTTGTTTTTCGCGTCAAACGACTGCAAGCCGTAGCCTTGCAAGAAACCGTTGTGGCGTTGTGCGCCCACGGGGTGGCCGGGGAACAAATCCAGCGTGGCGATGACGGGTTTTTTGCCGCCCAACGCTGCTTTGGCGTATTGACCAATCAGCACGCCGGCTTTGTAGTTGTCGGTGGCAAACAGCGCATCGGTGGCGTTGGCAGGATCAGCGGGGCTGTCCAAAGCGATGACCATCACGCCTTTTTCTTGCGCTTTTTTGATGGCGGGCACGATGGCTTTGGAGTCGCTGGGGGTGATCAAAATGGTTTTGGCACCTGCGGCGATCATGTTTTCCATGGCGGTGACTTGACCTGCGTTGTCGCCGTCAGCCTTGCCCGCACCTGAGAGCAACTTGGCGCCGAGTTTTTTGGCTTCGGCTTGCGCGCCTTCTTTCATTTTGACGAAGAAGGGATTGGTTTCAGTCTTTGTGATCAAGCCGATCACGGGTTCATCGGCATAAGCGCCGCTGACCGCCAAGACAAGCGCAGACAACATCAGTTTGGGGGCAATTGACTTCATAAGGTCTCCAAGGTTTATGGTTGATCGGCGACGCAATTTTTTGCGCAGCGGACGTACTGTAAAAGAAATTGACTTACTAAATCAAGTTAATTTAGTTAGGATAAACCCCATCACAACAAGCCCAAAAACTTGGGCATGCTCTGCAACCTGAAAGAAATTGTCAAAAGGAATACCGTGCTCAAAGGAATAGATCCCATCCTCACCCCCGAGTTGCTGATGCACTTGTCTGCCATGGGGCATGGCGAATGGGTGGCCGTGGTGGATGCCAACTTCACCGCCGATTACTTGGCGCAATCAAAACCCGTAATTCGCTTACCCGGCCTGAGCTTGGCGCGCGTGAGCCAAGCGGTGTTGTCCGTTTTTCCATTGGCCGAAGATGTGCCCCACCCCGTCGCCTACATGCACGTTTGCCACAGCGCGCCCGAACACCGCACCGCAGCACAACAAGCCGTGGTCGATTTGGCTGCCTTGCACCAACAACCCCAACAAAAAGCGCAAGCGGTAGAACGCTTTGCTTTTTATGAAAAAGTCAAAACCGCCAGCTTGATCGTGCAAACCGGCGAAGGCACAGCCTATGGCAATGCCCTGTTTTGCAAAGGCGTGATACTGCTGTCATGACCCCCAAAAAAAGCCCGCCCAAAGACCTGCGCGAAATGCGCGGCTCCAACCACGTGGGCATGCGCCAATTCAATGAACGCACGGTCTTGCGCGCCATTCGACACCACGGCGCCATGCCCAAGGCCGATTTGGCGCGGTTGACGCAACTCACCTCGCAAACGGTGGCCACCATCGTCAACCGTTTGAGCGATGACGGATTGCTGGTCAAACAAGCGCGCATACGCGGCAAGATTGGTCAACCTTCGGTGCCGTTGGCGCTCAATCCAGAAGGTGCGTTCAGCGTGGGCATACAAATTGGACGACGCAGCCTTGAGGTGGTGGTGACCGATTTCTTGGGACACATGCGCCACCAATGGCAGCATTTGTACCCCTACCCTGCGCCGCACGATGTGCTGGCCAAAATTCAAGAAGGCCTGCAACGCATGCAACACAGCATGGGCAAACAATGGTCGCGGGTGGTGGGCATTGGTTTGAGTGCGCCTTTGGCCTTGCATTTGTGGGGCGACGTCATGGGCGAGCCCGCCAAGCAAGTCTTGGCGCAATGGGAGCAAGTCGATTTGCTGACACAAGTTCAGCAACTCACCGATTTACCCATCGAATTTGCCAAAGACACCACCGCCGCTTGCGTGGCCGAATTGGTGCAAGGCCACGGACGCGACATTGAGAATTTTTTGTATGTGTTTGTCGGTACCTTTGTGGGGGGCGGTCTGGTGTTGGACGGCCACATCATCAACGGGCGACGCGGCAATGCGGGCGCGATTGGATCGATGCCCATGAGCACGCAAAGCCAACACGGGCTGCAATTGCTCGAATTGGCTTCGGGCTGGCAACTAGAACAAGCCTTGATTCAAGCCGGTCACGACCCTTTGTTGGTGCAACAAGACGCCATCGTGCAAGATGCGTATGCGCAATGGGTGCAGCCCTGGCTCCAACAAGCCTCCCACGCATTGGCCGCCAGCATGGCCGCCGCTTCGGCCTTGCTCGATTTAGACGCCGTGGTGGTCGATGGATCGCTCAGCCCCTTGCTGATGCAAGCCTTGATGGCGCACGCAGAACAAGCCCTCAACGCGCAACGCTTTGATGGTTTGCACCAACCCTTGTTGCTCAAAGGCCAAGTAGGCGGCCATGCGCGGGCGTTGGGCGCATCGCTGTTGCCGCTGCATGCGCAGTTTTTTCCAGATATGGATATTTTTTTGAAGCAATCGGGTTGAGGAGAACATCATGAAATTTGGCTACACCATTGTGTATGTGCCTGACGTGCTGGCATCGGTGGAGTTTTTCGAAAATGCGTTTGGACTCAAACGCCGCTTTATTCATGAATCAGGCTATGGCGAAATGGACACCGGTGCCACGGCACTGGCCTTCGCAACCCATGCGTTGGGCGCATCCAACCTACCCAATGGTTATGTCAAAGCCAGCCAATCGGCCACGCCATTGGGAATGGAGATTGCGCTGGTCACCGACGATGTTGCCGCAGCCCACGCACAAGCCGTTGCACACGGAGCCGAGTCCGTGAAAGAACCCCTCTTGAAACCGTGGGGACAGACAGTTTCTTACGTCCGTTGCCCTGACGGCTTATTGGTGGAAATTTGTTCTCCGGTGGGTGGGTGATGCGAGGGAGTTGGTGTTGATTGAACGCGGTCGGGTGTTTGGGTGCGCCCAAATGGCGTAAGTTGCTAAATTCCAAGTTTGATAAAAACCTTGACTGTCCACAGTGTGGACACTTCAGGTTTTTATCAAACTTTATTTTTTGCAAACTACCGGAAAAATTGATTCTGGATTTGGCATTTTTGGCGCTCTCAAAAACCTTTAAAAATACCAATTGACGCGTTTTTCACGAGATGCTAAAAACCTAAGTGTCCAGAGTC